>JASHZU010000052.1 GCA_030042375.1 Verrucomicrobiia bacterium | reverse complement strand
GGCTGTGGAAATGGAACATATTGGCCCGCGACTGGCTGTAGCCGTAGGCGCGGCCCTGGCCGCTTTCGAATAAACCAAGTTATGCCTATTCGCATCAATTTATTGGCCGAGGCGCAAGCCGCTGAAGATTTACGGCGGCGCGATCCTGTCAAGCGTCTCGTTGTCGCCGGCTTCCTGGCAGTGGCGGTGATGTTGGTCTGGGGCAGCGCTCTCCAGCTCAAGGTGATGCTGGCCAACCGGGACCTTACGTCGGTGCAATTCCAGATCGATACCAGCACCAATTTATATCAAATGGCCGTGACCAATAACCTGCTCATTGCCGCGAGCAAGATGAAATTAGAGGAGCTCAAAAAATTGACCAATGCCCGGTTGCTCCAGGCCAATCTGCTTAACGCACTGCAAAAGGTTTCCGTGGACAATGTGCAATTAACCCACCTCAGAGTGGACCAGCAATTTGTTCCCAACACGCAGCGTGGCAAAAGCGGATCCATCACAGAGAAAACCATCGTTACACTCGATGCACGCGATTCCAGCGCCAATCCCGGCGACCAGGTGGCCAAATTCAAGGCGGCCCTGGCTGCGCAGTCGTATTTTAAAAACATGCTGGATCAGACCAATGGCATTCGCCTGGCTGATGAATCGGCGCCGCAACAGGACAACGACGGCAAAAATTTTGTGACTTTCGAACTACAATGTTATTTCCCTGATAAAACCCGATGATGTGGCTCCCTAAAAATAAGAAAAAGCGCAACCAGTTCTTTATGACACTGGCGGGCATCGTCGTGGCCATTGCTGCCCTGGCCTTTGGCGTCATTCGCCCTCAATATGCCAAACTGGACAGCATTAAAAAAGAAACGGCCGATACCCGCTCACATCTCACGTCGATTAAGACGCTAATCCGCCAATCGGAGGCTTCCTCCAACGAACTGGCGGATTTGACGGTCACCCTTTCCGATGCCGAAACAGATATGGCCACGGGAGACATGTACGCCTGGACCATTGATACTATGCGCCACTTTAAGGCCAATTACCGGATTGACATTCCAGATATTGGGCAGCCCGACCCGGGCGATATGAACCTGCTGCCTCATTTTCCCTATAAGCAATTAGCCTTTAATCTCCACGGCAATGGCTATTACCACGACATTGGCAAGTTTATTGCTGACTTCGAAAATAAATTTCCGCATATGCGTGTAGTAGATTTAGAACTCAGCCCCGCCGGGGGCGACAGCGAGAAGCTCAACTTCTCGATGGAAATTATTGCCCTCGTGAAATCCACATCCTGATCACTATGAAATCCGCGTACCTCATTGGGACATTGTTAGCCGCCGGAATTTGGCCGCTGGCCGCTGCTGCGACCCCGGTGGATACCAATGCGCCTGTGCCGTCGGTTTTTGTTATGCCGACCAGCCCCAACGATGGCCGCGATCCGTTTTTTCCGAATTCCATGCGTCCTTATGAAGACTTCGTGTCAAAACGCCCGCACACGGTGGAATTGACCTCTCTTCAAATTAAAGGCTTTTCCCAGGTTGGAGCCCAGCGCTTTGTCATTATCAACAATCATACTTTCGGCGCGGGCGATGAGGGCGATGTCATCACGCCCGACGGCCGCATTCACATTCGCTGCCTGTCTGTGGGGCAGGATTCCGTGCTCGTGGAATCGGCCGGCGCGCGGCATCTCCTTAAATTTTCCGATCAACCCTGAAGTGAACAGGATTGAAATAAAAACAATAACAGGGTCAAAACCATTTGCAGACAAACTAGAAAGTACTTATGAAACTGAAATTATTCACGCTCACGGTGATTGGAACGCTCGCGTTACAACAGTCCGCCATGACCCAAAATGGCTGGCCAACGAACGGAATGGCTTCGCCCACAAACCCGGCCAGCGCTGCCGAAATGGCCGCGGCTACCGGTAATGCTGCGGCAGCCGATACCAACACTT
Organism: Verrucomicrobiia bacterium; assembly: GCA_030042375.1. The sequence continues at coordinate 9,995 of JASHZU010000052.1, read as the reverse complement.
CCGGTGCCCCTGCTGCGACTGACGACACTAACGCATCCGCTGCCGCAGCCGCGCCTGTCGCGGCCGACACCAATGCATCTGCCGCCGCAGCTACGGCTGCACCTGCAACGGCCGATACCAACGCTGCCGCCGTTGCGGCCCCGGTTGCGCCGGTCGCTGCTGATACCAACGTACCTGCCGCTGCTGCCGCTGCGGCTGCGCCCGCGGCTGCCGACACCAACGTGCCTGCTGCTGCCGCTGCTCCCGTTGCGCCTGTCCCTGTACCCGCGGCTCCGGTGCCTGCGGCCCCCGCTACCGCCGCTCCGGCAACCGCGGTGCCCGTAGTTGTCACTCCGGCTGCGCCCGTGGCTGCTGAGACCAATGCGCCTGCTGCTGCGATTCCGGCTGTGCCCGCAGCCCCGGCTACTGAGACAGCCTCAACCGCGGCCACTGCGCCGGGCAACGGGGAAGTCCCGGCTCCGGCTCCGGTTACCGCCAGCATCCCGCTCATCGAATTCCAGGATGTCCCCCTGACCGTCGCGATTGAAAATTTGGCGCGCCAGGCCGGCATTAATTATTTGCTCGATCCCAAAATCGGTTATGGCCAGCCCGACCAGAACGGGCAGATTAAAGCTGAACCAACGCTTTCCATTCGCTGGGAAAATGTTACTGCCGAGCAGGCTCTTTTGGCTTTGCTGAACAACTACGACTTGCAACTCGTCGAGGATCCCCGGACGAAAATCGCCCGCATCAGCATGAAAGACCCCACGGCCCCGCCGCCGCTCGTCACCCGGGTCGTCCAGCTCAAATATGCCAGCACGTCCAACATGGTCTTATCCGTGCAGTCCTCCTTGACCGACCGGCGCAGCCACGTCTTCCCTGACAACCGTACCAGCCAATTAATTGTAGTGGCCACGGAAAACGAACAGGACGCTGTAGATGAGCTCGTCAATGAATTGGACAAGCCCACGCGTCAGGTCCTGATTGAAACCAAACTCGTTGAAATTACGAGCACACCTCAAACGGCCAAAGGCATCAATTGGTCAGGAACGCTGGCCGCCCAAAACATCAGCTTCGGAAACGGTGTTTTGCAACCGGGACCGCTGTCGTCATCAGTTCAAACCATCAATCAAGGTGCATCGTCAACATCTGTCCCGAGTGGCGCTGGAACTACGTCCTCGTCTTCGACCAGTCACAGCACAGCAACGACTCTGACCACTTATCCTTCGCCCTCCACTTTGGGCGGCGGGCTCTCATGGAATACGCTTACCGGACTTACGCCGGCCATGGGCTTCCTGAATGCCGATGGCGTGCAGGCCGTGCTGTCTTTCCTGAATTCCAGCTATGATGCCCAAATCGTTTCCACGCCGCGCGTAGTCACCCTGGACAACCAGCCGGCGGAGATTTCTGTCACCCGGGAATTCCCCGTGATCAACGTCCAGGCGACCGTTACCGGTGTGGCCTCGGGCGGTTCGCAAATTTCCTACTCCAACATCGGCACCGTGCTGCAGGTGACCCCGCGCATCACGGCCAATGATTATATCTGGCTCAAAGTGGTTCCCGATGTCTCCAGCTACTTCGCCACGGTTTCCAAAGTTGTCGCCGGCGTGACTTACCAGGCGGATGAATTTGACTCACGGCATATTGAAACGCAGGTCATGATTCCGAATGCGAATACGCTCGTCATGGGTGGCCTTGTCCAGGACAACCCGACCGCTACCTGGACGCAGGTGCCGCTTCTGGGCGATATCCCCGCGCTGGGCTGGGCCTTTAAGAGCGAAAATGTTACGATGGACAAAGATAACCTCATTATTTTCATCACGCCTACCATCGTCCGGGATGACGATTTTCAGCCGACCACGAGCGATTTTCTTGCTTCCAAGCCCGTTTTGATGAAGCAGCCCATGAATCCTAATTCAAAGTGGGACAGGCCCGAACCTGATTGGAGCAATCCTGCCCCCGTGGCCGGTGAATTTGACAGCAGCACTACGGCGCAATAATCGCAAATTCATCATTTACGAGAAAATATTTTGCAACGGCAAAAACAAAACACACACATCTGCTATGAAAACAGCTATCCTTTCCGGCATCAAACCGGTCACTGCTCTGGCCCGTATTGCGCTGCAAAGCGTCGTCGTCATTGCAGCATTGTCAGCCGGCAGCCTCTTTGCCCAACCGGTCGTTAAGACCCTCGGAGGCGGCGCGGTCAGCGGTTATTCTGGTTATAGAGATACCAATACCCTGTACGCCCTGTTCCATACTCCCATGGGCATCACCGTATCCCAGGACGGCCAAACCCTTTTCGTGGCCGACCGCGACAACAACGCCGTGCGCCTGTTGACCGATTTCGGCGACGCCAACAATGGCTACACCTTCACGTTCACCACGAACTTCCTTAGCAAGCCGGACGGCGTGGTTCTGGATTCCTCGGGAAACGTCTATGTCCTTAACCGGGGAACCACCAACAACGCCACCGCCACCAATGGGACCGTCCTGGAATTTGATACCTACGGTTTCTTTGTGGCCACTAACGCTTCTCATTTAACCAATGCCCAGGGCATCACCATTGATACCTTAGGCGACCTTTATGTGACCGAACGGAGCAATTTGGTTGTCCGTATTACCAATTCCATTGTGACAACGGTCGCCGTAGTCACAAATGCCGGCGCTTCACTCCAGGGCATTGCCTACATGCCCAACGGCTCGCTGGCCGTTTGCGATTCCAGCCGTAATGGCATCTATAACATCAACCCCGTCACCGGCCTCGTCACCACCAACGCCGGCTTCAATGGCGCAGGCGATGGAACCGGGATTAACAATGAAGGATTGCCGTCATGGGCCGCCAAGTTCTTCCAACCCATGGGTGTGGCTTCCGCCGGTGATGGCACATTGATTGTTGACGATTTTGGCAATGACCGTGTCAAAGTCATCACCACCAGCGGCATCGTTACTAATTTCTACGGCGTTTCCTCCAATGACTGGACAAGTCCATTTTCAGGCTGGGTAGATGGAACGGTAGCTGTACCTGATGAACCCGGTGGTGTCGCCTCGCGTTGTCCGCAAGGCGTCGCCCTCTCACCTGATGGTACTACTGTCTATACGACGGAAGATTATTATGACCTCATTCGCAAAGTTACCGGCCAGGCATTCACCCCTCCGCCACAACCCGTCCCGGGAGTGCCAACAGGGCTGACTGCGACTGTAATAACGAATCAAGAATCCTACGAAGTGGTTCTGACGTGGAATCCCCAGTCTGATGCCACTAACTTTATTGTGGGGCGTGCCGGTTCTTCGGGCGGTCCTTTTCCCGCCATTGCCAATACCCCCGAAACCACATACACGGACGATAACGTCCAGAATGGCGCTACCTATTATTATGTCCTGCAGGCAGAAAATACCGGTGGCATCAGCGCGACCTCCGCACCGGTAAGCGTTATCATCCCGGTTCCGGCTCCCAATCCCCCAAATATTGGCTGGTACGATTTCGAAGGAAATACGCAAACGGGCTTTTATTCCACACTCCACCCGATCAGTGCGGGAGATCCCTATATTGCCAATAACCCTATAAATATTGCCATCGATTGTGTGGACTACACCAATGGCCTCACAATCAAATATATTACCATCCCTACATTTACGAACGGCACTCCCGAAAGTACGATTACCAATCTTGGCAGTACACCGCCCTTCCCTTATGAAAACGGTCAATTATTCGGGTCAACATTGGTTAATCCTCTGCCCCCGTTGCCATTAACCAACGGCACCGTAACGATTGAAGCGGTTGACATCAATGGGGTTGGAGAAGCCAGTTCCGTATCGGCGGCCACGTTTATCTTCCAGGTAGGCACACCGGCGGTTGTTGGAAATAACGCGGCGCAATTCACTCTCGAGGATGCCACGACCAACGTCGTCTTTTATTATACTCTCGATGGGAGCGACCCCACCAATGCTCCCGCGAGCCAGCAAATCCCGACGACCAATGGCATGGCCACCCTCTCGCTTAATGGAAGCACCAATATCATCTTCCAGGTGCGCGCCCTCGGCGCTGGTCCCGATGCCGATTTCCAAATGAGCGGCATCGCCCAATTGGTTTTCACACCAAATACGTACGTTCCTAATACGATTAGCTGGGGTTTCGCCCGTGGTGAATGTTCCAGCGCTTTCCTCGGCGCGGCCGGTGAAACGTTCATCGCGCCGGTCACCTTGACCATGCTGCCGGCGTCGGTTGTCGATAGTTTGCAGTTTAACCTGGTGGTGACGAATGGCGGACCCGGCGTGACTAATATCGGCCCCCCCATAACCGCGGGAGACTTTGGTTTCCAACCCATGTTGATGCAGCTCGTTCCAGGTTCTTCACCGCCCGCCTATGCTCCTATCCCTCCGCTCATGTTTGCCAATTACGAAACAGGCTTTATCCCGCCCCAGGACATTGTGACTTATAATGGCACCAATTTCGTCAGCCTGGAATTTACCAATAACACCGAAAACCTTCTCGGGGTAGGCTGGCTGGAAAGAAGCGGCCAAACCAATCTTTACGACACGCTGTCTCAAAACCTTATCACGTATTCCATTGCCCATGATGATCTCTTCCCTAATACCAATGAGCCCACTGGCGTCATCGTGGGAGGATATACCTTCCAAATTCCCGCCAGCGCCGCCGTTGGCGAACAATATCAAATCAGGATCGGCTCGCCCTCAGCGACTGACAATGGTATTGGCAATCCGGGTTCCGCAGTGAATATTGTTAACCCATTCGAAACGAATGCGCTGGCGCTGGGCCCCGGCACCCTCAACGCCATCAAAAACGTCACCGTGTTCAGCATTCCCTACCTGGTTGGCGACGTCTATAATTTCCGCTGGTTCAACGCCGGCGATTTTGGCACCGGCAACCTGTCCACCTACGGAAGCGCCAACGCCGCCCAGGTATTTGAAACTGCGGTTTATGCCATTAACGAGCCACCGACCAATTGCGACTTTTACAATGCCATGGATTCCTGCGGCGCTATCGGTAGATACGACGGGAACTTAGGCGATGAGTTTTACGGCTATTACACCAATGCCGGCCCCATGACTCTGGCCCAGGAACAAGCGTTGTTTAATGGCGGCAATAACCTCACAAATATGGATGAAATTGCCTTCGGCGATGGCACTTTGGACATTTGCGACGTGTATGTGACCTACGTCCGTTCATTGGACCCGCAGCGCACATGGTTTGAGCGTGTTTGGACGAATGGCGTCCTGGTAGCCACCACCACACCCAACCTGGCCACGGCGGTTGCCATACCGTCTGTCAGCACCTCGAGCGGCAGCGCTCAGGTCAGCCTCAAAGGCGCTTCCCAATCCGAGGCCACATCCATCACGAACACGCCCCTGGTGAATTTCACGGCGGGTGATTACCTGGCGTCCGCAGGCCAAACGATTACCATCCCCGTCGATGCCAACACCTTTGGCCCTTATCCGTTGCGCATGTTGATGCTCAATCTCAATGTGGTGCCTTTGGACGGCTCGCCGGCCTTGACGGTCCCGGTCCAATTTACGCCCAACCCGGCATTAAGCTCCGCGATTGGCAGCTCGACACCGGCCTTCACAATGCAGCGCGGAAACGGAAATTATTCTGGCGCCTGGCTGCCCAATAGTACGGTGTTGCCCTCTGACTTGTCCGGTCTGACCGGCAACGCCAACATCGGCTATCTGACCGTCACCATCCCAACCAATGCCAATAGCATGTCTTCCTACGCGGTCAACTTTGGCCACGCGTCGGCCACGCCCAGCGGGTTGGCGTCCTTCCCCAGCAAGACCTTTACCGGCCTCATTACCCTCTCCAGCCGCACCAATTCGTATTACAATGACGGCATCCCGGATTCATGGCGCTTGCGTTACTTCGGCACCATCTATAACGAGTTGTCTGTCTCGAACGCCGACGCCGATGGCACCGGCCTGAACAACTACCAGAAATATGTGGCCGGTCTTAATCCGGTGGATCCCACATCCGTATTGAATGAAGGCACCGACCAGCCCGTGGCGACCAGCCAGCAGGATCTCGTCCTCTATTGGCCCAGCGTCGCCGGCCAAACCTACATCATTGAACGCTCTCCCACTCTGTTCCCGCCGCAGTGGACTGCGATTTCCACGAACATTGGCGACGGCACGTACATGGAGATCCATGACACTTCCGGCGGGAACAACCGCTACTACGAAGTGACCACGCCCTAGAGCATTGACTGAAATCATGTAGCGATGCGGAGCGAGAATTTTTGGCTTTGGGCGAAGTTTTGGCGAGGGCGCATGCCCACAGAGGCCTGTAACCGAGCCGAAACAATGCCCAAGGCCAAAAAGGCCGCTCCCCCCACAGGGGCTCCAGGCGCACGCTACAGGATTGATGGAAATGTTCTAAGGCAGAAATCCGTCAAGTTTCACAGCCGGGGTTGCCTGTCAGCCCCGGCTGATTTTATTTCTTCAGCAAACGCTCGAACGCTGCCAGCGTTTCCGGGCTGACGTGGTGTTCAATGCCCTCGGCATCCAGCTCGGAGATTTTCTCAGGAACACCGAGCGAACGCAAAAACGCCGCCACGGTTTCGTGACGTCGTTTGGACTCCTTTGCCAGCTTCTGCCCTGAGTCCGTCAGGAAAATCGCCCGATAGGGTTTGGTTTGGACGTAGCCGGCCTGCTGCAACCGGGCCAGTGTCCGGTTGACCGTCACATGCGTGACGCCCAGCCGCCGCGCCAGGTCCGTGACTCGCGCCTCGCCCACCGATGCCGATAAATCCGCAATCGCTTCGACATAATCCTGCGCTATTTCCGAGGCACGGTCGCGGCGTGAACGCCGGAAGCTCTCGGCCTGCGCGTGCAAACGCGCGGCGGATTTGGTTTTGGGTCGCGGCATTTTCCCAAAATAATCCAGGCGCGCCCCAAGTCGAGGCTTTAATTTGTAACTCAGGCTACATTTTTCGTTTGACAGCCGAAATCGAGGTTGTATCCTAAGCTACATAATTGAGTTTAAGGCAGGAAACTGGGGTAAAATGAGTTTGCCAACTGATTCGCAGAAAAAGGTGATGGGCGCCGCCGGGCACGACCGTTCGAGTCTCTCGCTTGAAAACGTGCATGGCAGCGTGCCCGTGCCCGCGCCGCAGGCCGGTTTCTGGCGGCAAATGGCCGCTTTTATTGGGCCGGCCGTCTTAGTAAGTGTGGCCTATATGGACCCCGGCAACTGGGGCACCGATTTGCAGGGCGGCGCGCAATTTAAATATGGATTGTTGTGGGTCGTCGGCCTCGCCAGTCTCATGGCTATTTTTCTCCAGGTCATTGCGGCGCGGCTTGGCATCGCTACCGGGCGCGATCTGGCCCAATGCTGCTATGATTGGTATCCCAAATGGACGCGTGTGCCCAATTGGCTTTTAGCGGAAATTGCCATTATCGCCTGTGATATGGCCGAAGTACTTGGCAGTGCCGTGGCGCTTAATTTAATGTTCCATATCCCCATTCTTTGGGCGGTTATCATCACAGGCGCAGACGTTTTGCTGTTGCTGGCGCTTCAGCACTTCGGCATGAGAACCATCGAGGCGATTGTTCTGCTGCTTGTGGCCACGATTGGCGTTTGCTACTACATTGAAATTTTCGTCCTCCCCCAAACCCGGCCCGGTTTCCTGGAAATGGGCCGGGCCATGTTCTCACCCCATTTGGGTTCAGCCGAGATGGTTTATGTGGCCATTGGCATCATCGGTGCCACGGTCATGCCGCATGTCCTGTACCTGCATCCGGCTTTGGTCCAAAGCCGCAAGTTTCAAAAAGACGACGAATCTATCCGAAATGCTATCCGCTATAATACCATTGATGTGACTGTAAACCTGTCCGTCGCTTTTCTCATCAATGCCGCGATTTTAGTGTTGGCAGCGATGGTGTTTTACGGCAAAAGCAGCGTCACGGTGGCCGGCGGCCAGGTCGTCCAATTTAATGATGACACGGATTGGATCCGCGCCGCCTATTTGACCCTGGCGCCGTTGTTGGGCACGGCTCTCGCCAGTGTGCTTTTCGCCGTTGCGCTTCTTGCCAGTGGTCAGAGCGCTACCATCGTCGGCACCCTGGGAGGCCAGGTGGTCATGGAAGGCTTTATGCGCTGGCGGATTGCGCCTGCCTTGCGGCGTTTTATTACCCGCTCATTGGCCATTATTCCCACGGTTATTTTTATTGCCATCAAGGGGGCCAACAATATCAACGACCTGCTTGTCCTGAGCCAGGTCGTCCTGGCGCTGCAACTTCCCTTTGCCATGTTTCCCTTGTTGCATTTCGCGAGTTCCCGGGGGAAAATGGGGCAATGGCGAATTGGATGGTTTCTCCTCATCGCCGGCTGGAGCTCGGCTCTGCTCATTACGGCCTTTGATTTATATGGTCTGCCGGATGCCATCCGGCAGGCATGGCAGGTCATCAGCGGCAAATAATAAGGGCCATGTATAAGCTTATTCTAGTCACACTCGACGGCACGGCCAGTGACCGCGCGCTCATCGAGCACGTCAAGCTCCTGGCCAAACAGTTTCAAAGCCGGCTGGTGCTGTTACACGTCGCCGATGGCTGGGCCGCCCGCACCTATGGCGCGGACGCCGTCAGCCCCGAAATCACCGAGGACACCGCCTATCTGCGGAGGGTGCAGGCGGAATTCAACTGCGCTGAAATTCCGGTGGAAATCCAACTCGCCTACGGCAGTCCACCCGATGAAATCCTCAAGGTCGCCGAAACGTTAAAATGTGATTTGATCGCCATGGCCGGGCATGGGCATCGCCTGTTGGGCGATATCTTTCACGGCAGTACCATTACCCAGGTACGACATAAGACTTTGATTCCTCTTCTGTTGGTGCGAACGAAGAAGGAATAGTGGCCCAGTGGGCGTTGAAGTGGAGCGCCACTGGAAATATGTATATCGCATATAGAGGTCAACAAGGTCTACAACGTTGATAACCAATTACTTAAAGGTCAATACCGAGGTCAACATTTTCCAGCAAAGGTCTACATCGTTGATTGTCAATGAGTTAAAGGTCAACCTTATCGTTACCGCGCTACAAAACTTTCGAATCTTTCGTTCGTTCGACGAAGTGGAGAAGATTCCCGTCGCAATCGGCGAAGAATAAAACCCGTCCGCCGCCGGCGGCCGGACGTTCCGCTTCAGTGAATTTCACGCCGCGCTTTTCCAGTTCGGCTTTCGCCGTGTCCAGCGAATCCACGCGCAATGCCAGGTGCCGGAAGCCCGCGAGTTTGTTGTTGGCCGTGTCCGGCAGCGACTTTTCCGCCGCGTAAATTTCAAACCAGACATTGCCCAGGGAAAGGAGGCAGGTGAGGGGAGCCTGGCCGTTATTGAAAACTTCCTTGGCGCCCAGCACGCGCTCATACCAGCTTTTTAAGGCGGCCGGGTCTTTGGCAACGATGGCGAGATGTTCGACTTTGATATTCATGGGCAAATTAAAAATTAAAAATGCCAAATTAAAAATAAAATTCCGCGTGAGAAATTTTTCACGTATCCTTCCGCACCATGAACGTTGACTCTTTTCTCAAGCACCGCCTCGTCTGCGTCGCGGTAATTCATAAACCGGAAGATGCCGTGCCGCTCACCGAGGCATTGCTCGCTGGCGGTTTAAATTGCATTGAAGTCACCTTTCGCACAGCGGGCGCGGCGGAATCCATCGCCCGCATTCGCAAGGCGCTGCCGGATGCCGTCGTGGGCGCGGGCACGCTTCTTACAGCGGACAAGGTCAAAGCCGCCGCGGATGCCGGCGCGCAATTCGGCGTGTCGCCCGGACTGAGGGAATCCGTCCTCAAAGCGGCGCAGGCGCACAACCTCCCGATGTTTCCCGGCGTCATCACGCCCACGGAAGTCATGGAAGCGCTCGACCTCGGCTGCAAGCACCTGAAATTTTTCCCGTCGGAAACCTTCGGCGGCGTCAATGCGCTCAAGGCGCTGGGAGGACCATTCAGCCACACCGGCGTGAAGTTCATTCCCACCGGCGGCATCACGGCGGCCACGCTGCCGA
>JASHZU010000404.1 GCA_030042375.1 Verrucomicrobiia bacterium | reverse complement strand
CCTGGCCGAAACCATTCTCAGCGCGCGCGAAAAAATTAAATTCTGCGAAATCTGCGGCTCGCTCACGGAACAATCCCCCTGCTCCTTTTGCACCGACACGCGCCGCGATGTTTCACTAGTTTGCGTCGTCGAACGCGCCGTGGATATTTTGAGCATTGAGAAAGCCGGCTCGTTCCGCGGAAAATTTCATGTCCTTGGCGGAAAAATTTCCCCGCTCGACGGCGTCGAACCGGAAGATTTGCGCATCGCCGGGCTGGAACAACGCCTGCAAACCGAACCCATCCGTGAAATCGTTATCGCCCTCGGCACGGATGTGGAAGGCGACGCCACGAGCAATTACCTGGCGAAGCGCCTCGCGCGTCCGAACTTGAAAATCTCGCGCATCGCCTACGGTCTTCCTGCCGGCAGCGGCCTTGAATTTGCGGATGAACTCACGCTCAGCCGCGCGCTGGAAGGCCGTCGCGAGATGTAGGTGTCCTCTAAATGGACGACAGGGGGAGCTTAACCAATCGTGACAATCTATCACTCGTGCGCTTTATCGCGTAATCTCGCCGTAATCTGCGGGTTTGGCCGCATTACTTGAGGGATTGCCCACTTCTTTTCCGTTATCTTTTTTCGGCAAACTCAGAGTAAGGTTCCACAACGGCGGATTCAATAGCCGCGCCATGTTTAGTTGGCCGCAGGTTTAATGTGAGGTTATTGACCTGGCCGTCTCCAAAATGAAGCCAGCATTCCGGCAGAAAGAAATCATGCTGCGGACCGGCATTCCAATAACGTCCGAGCGGGTGGCCGTTGAGGTACAGAAAACCGTTTCCGCTTGCCATCAGATGAAGCCGCCAGGGCACCCACACATTCGGTTGTGAAGATGGCAGCGAAAAATTCATGCGATACCACGTCAGCACGGAATTGGTTGGCGCCGCCGCTGTTTGACCGATCGAAACTGTCGCCCAATGCGCATCATTGAAACCAGGATTCCACCATTGCTTTTCATCGCCGGTTGGACGGCCAAAAGATACCGGAGCAGGATTTCCCGTCGCGCGAACCGCAAGAATGCCAGATGCGTTTTCCATGTTTGTCCCACCATTGACGTGGCCGTGATTTTCGTAAAACAACCGCACGACGTTCCTCCCCCCTTCCAAACTGAACATGGAGTTTGTCCTGCTGCCTCCCATCCGCGCAACACGTTGGCCATTGACCACGGCGAGCACTGCATCGCCGTCGGGATATTCAACGTCCAAATTAGTAGCGGCGGCACCGGAAACTTTTGCCTGGTAAAAAATAAAATGGCTGTCGTAAACGCCCGCCGGGGCAAGGGCCTCACCCGATTTCAATTTTGTCCAATGTTTCGGACCGGGGTCAATTTGCATCTTTGCTGAAGTGATCGTAACGCTTGCCGGCACATCAACCGGGCGTTCAATGAGCGGGACCGCCTTGGGAAGCCATTCTCCGGTCTCAGCATTGGTCACACCGGGCGGCAGATAGAGGATCTTCAAACCAAATGGTTCCAATTGATAATTGAAAACGAGTTCCGGCGTGTTACCGCCTTTTTCTTTTATCTTTGCCGTGCCATCGCGCGGTTGCCGGTTTTGGGAAGTACGAACAAAGAAATATCTGCTGCCGTCCAGGGCGCGGCGCTCGACGACTGTAACATCATCCTGGGTGGTGGCCACGTTACAGTCGACAGCACGGGAGCGCGCAAGCCTGGCGCCATGTTCTTGCAACATCAGGCCAATGGCACGGACGCGCTGGTAACGTTCATCCACACCGCCCCACTCCCGGATTGGGGCGTTATAATCATAGGTCGTTGTGATATCACGCGCCGCCCAATCATCCGGGTTGGTCCCGCCGAAGAGCATGTAATAATTCAAAATGGTTTCGCCATTTTGGATGACAAACAGCGTCAGGTTATTGATTTGCGAACCGGTAAGGCCGTCCTGGTCCTGGCTGAGCCTGCCGCCGACGTTGGCAAACCATCCGCCCTGCAGCTCCGTGGTGGCCAGCGGCGCATCGGGTTGTTCGCGCCGGAGATTTTTTATGTCCTTGCGCGTGTCCTCCACCGCCCATCGCGGATAAAAATTGCAGCAATCAAAAATCTGGCGCAGGACCGGGTCAGTGGAGCCGCGGACCTGGTGCGTCCAGCAGGTGATAAGCGGAACGTCTATTCCGTCCGCCCGGGCATATTCCGCCAGCGCCTTCACCTGATTGATTTTCACGGTGTCGGGAAAGTTAGCGTAATCGTATTCATTTTCCACCTGCACCAGGATGACGCCCGGCTGTCCGGGCGCTTTGCGCGTAATTTGGTGCCGGGCAATCACGGGGCATACCGCGTCGTACCAATGCCTGCTCCAGGAAAGGAAAACCGGATCATCGCTGCGCAACCAGCCTTCGCTCCGCAGGGGCTTTTCCGGTTTCCGGGTCAGGAGCCATTGAGGAAAACCGCCCGTGTCCCATTCAGCGCAAATATAGGGTCCAGGCCGGACAATAATGTAAAATCCATATTGTTCCGCCATGGTTAGCCAATCGTCAAAATCTTTCAAATCCGCCTTCGAAAAATCATTTGTGCCGGCGGGCATTTGCGGTTCGCACCAGTTCCAGGGAACATAGGTTTCCACCGTGTTGAACCCGGCGTCCTTGATTTTTTGAAATCGGTCCGGCCAAAGTTCCTTGGGGCAGCGGAAATAATGGAATGAGCCGCTGTAAATAAATATGTCCTTCCCATCAATAGTCAGGCACTGGCCATCATAACGGATGCGATCTGGATGCGCAAAGGGCCGTGTCGATTGAGCGGCCGCCTGGTAAAACCCGGGAAATAAAAGCAACGCCGCAAAAGATAATTTGGCAATCAGCCAGCTATAGTTAAGAAGTTGAGTGGGTCTGTTTTTCATTTCATTACGCATTTGGATTGTTCAAATTCTTAAAATATTTCCGCTCAATGGTAAAGCCCCATCAGGAGTTGAACAGAAAAACAAGAACTCGCCGTTCCCTTGTGTAAAATCTGCACCTCTCTGCGCGATCTGCGGTAAAAATTCGCGCCTGGCCTGCGGCTTCTGTGTTTAGACAGGTTGCCGAATTTGTTCTACCAGCCCACGCAACAATCGCACACGGTCATTTCCCGTGGTTTGAATTGTTGCCCGGGCCCAATTCGCCACCGCGGATTCGAAGTCGTCCGGTTCGGAACGCCGGCCGCTTTCCACGAAAGCAGCGATGCCTTGCAATCTTTTCGCCGCACTGGTTCGCAAAGCCGTTTCGGCTTCCTGAGCCGATTGCCCAAGACGCTGCCACTCGGCTAATTCCGTCTCCGTGGAAAGCGCAGTGCTGATGAGGCATGCCGCCTGCGCGTGCTCGGCAATCGCTTGCAAGGAAAGGGGTGAAAGTTCCGGCGGCCCATCCGCTTCATTGCTTTCAAACATCGTCAGTTCGGATAAACGCAAAGTGCTGTCCAAATCTTTCGTGAGCTTGCCCCGCAAATCTGCGGCGGTTTTCCGTTCCGCTTCGATGGGCGCGCCACATCCGGGTATGAGAAGGAATTGCGCCAAATGACGCAATGCCCGGCCAAGCGCCACCCGCAATTGGCTCATCGCACTCTCCGGCCAGATAAAGTGAAAGACCAATGTCGAAACCACGATGGCCATGGCGATCCCCACCACGCGGTCCCGGATGCTGTCGAAATCAGTCCCCGGCGCAAAACCCTGGAAGGCGCAAAAGTAAAAGGCAAAGCCAAATTGCATACCGCCATAGGCAATCCGCTCGCTGCCCGTCGCCACCCACCCGGCCAGCGCCGTTACCGCGGACACCAGCAGGACCAGCGAAACGATGCTTACCATATGGGGAACCAGATACATGATGGCAAGAAAACCCAGCAGGCCGCCAAGGGCGCAACCGCCGAGCCGCAACCAGCCTTTGCGCATCGAGGCGCCCGTGCTTTCCAGCGCAATGAAACAACAGGTGATAAACGCCGTGTGAATGCCCGACCAATCCAGCCCGGTATAAATAAAATAACAGGTCATCGCCGCCAGGGTGACTTTAAGGGCAAACCGGACATGCGCGAGGTTTGTCAGCGCGTCCGCGGCAAACATGGATTTCTTTTCTTTTTTCGGGGCTGCAGTGACGGAGGGTTCCTCAATCAGGCTGCGATGGAACAATGCCAGCGCGAGGCGAAGTTCGTGCAGTTCGGGTAATGTGGGAGTGGGAAGAACATCGATAGGGAGAACTGGGTTTTCTTCCGTCACGGCTGCCCGGAGGCGCGCAATTTCGGCGAGGAGCGCCTTGGCGCAAAGCCGGTCGTTTTCAGAAAGCGCCTGCGGCGTCCGGAACTCCAACAAGGCGCTGGCATTCATCACATGTTCGCTGGCAACAATCGTGGCCGTCAATAAATCGTGACGGGCTTTCACATGCGCTTCCTTTATCTCGGCAAATTTCAATTCCGCGAGCAGTGGAGCGCTCCCGCGGGTAGCCATTTCCACCAGCGAGGCGTTGCTTTTGCCGCCTGCCACGCCATCGTCGATTATCTGCTGGAGCACAGAACTGGCGGCGTCCAAACGTTGCTTTAATCCGCGGGTAAGCGCCGTCCATGGGTCTGATGGCAAGAGAAGTTGGTTGACCACCACTGTGATGGCGATGGGAAAAACCAAAGCTACCCAGGTCCAAAGCAAAGCGCGCACGAGTAATTCCGGGGTCGGCGCCTCTTCTCCCATGTTTTGGGTGATGGAAAGAACGAAGCCGAGGGCGAATCCCAGCGGGCCGATTTCAAAAACGCGCGAGAGATACATGCCGATAAACAGCGCGAGCGCGATGGCGACAATGCGCAGTTGGGGATAATCAAACGTGAATCGGAAAAGAAACAGGCTCGCGCCGATGCCGAGCGTGGCCGCCAGGATCAACAAAATTGCGGTCACGGTCGTCACCACGCGGTTTTCCTTGGTGACAAAGAGAACCATATAACACGAAAGCCCCGTCTCCGGCGTTTGCAGCGCCATGGAGATAATGGTGACGATGGCGACAGTCACCACCAGACGAAGCGTCGTCACCGCGCGTCCCGGTGTCGGAGCCAATTCGCGGCGCAGCCAAGGCAACAGACCGGGCCGGTGCAATGGCGACAGAACTTCCGTGGCCGTAACCATATTATTTAATGATGGCCACCGCCGATGCTCCCATGCGGAATAAATCGGGATCCGGATCTTCGATTTCGATGCGCACCGGGAATCGCTGCGCGATATGCACCCAGTTTAATTCGCGCTGGACATAAGGCAGGCCGTGCGGAATGTCAATTTCATCGCCGGGTTCCACGGCCCAACTGATGCCCTGGACCGTTCCCTTGAAATGACGGCTGGGCGCAGAAAGCAGATAGACATCCACCGGCGTGCCTGCCCCGAAATGGCGAATCTCCCCTTCCCGAAAATTGGCAATAACATACCACTTGCGCGTGTCCAGCAGCGAGAACACCGGGATGCCTTCGCTCGCGTAAGCTCCCGGCGAAATGTTCAAATCAATGACGCGGCCGGGAAACGGCGCAACAACTTTGCAATAGGAAAGGTCCAACTCGGCGAGATTAACGGCGGCAACTGCAGCCTCGCGCTGCGCGAGCAAAGTCGCCAGGCTGCTGATGGTGGTCCTGGCCTGGTTCAAACTTTGTTCCTGCGAGGCGAGCGTGGCTGTAGCCTCCTTCTCATCAGTTTGCGCTTTGTCCACGTCTTCCGCTGTGGCGTAGCCTTTGGGCAGGAGCGGTTTCAGGCGTTGCAGCGTGTCAGTGGATTGAGCGAGCTGGGCTTTTGCCGCTTCCACGCCCGCTTCTGCCGCTTTGATCTGGAATTTCAATTCGGCGTCCTGTGCGCGGGCCACTTCAATCTGCTGGTCCAGCGTCGCGAGGTCCGCCTTTGCTTTGTCCAGCGCCAGTTGGTAATCGTCCGGGTCTACTTCGAACAACACGTCCCCTGCCTTGACCTCCTGATTGTCCTGCACATTTAACTTGATGATTTGGCCATGCACGCGCGGGACGATCCCGACCACATTCGCGCGGGCGACGGCGTCATCCGTGCGCGGATGCCGTTCCGTGATGCTCCAGACCCAAAGTATCAGGACGACGGCGCCAAAAATGACAACGAGGGTGATAATCTGCGCAGCGATCTTGCGCCATGGATTGTCTTTTGAAGGCTGCTTTACCGGCGCGGGTTCGGGCTTGGGCGGCGTATTTTCCGGAGGAGATGGGGATGGATCGCTCATAGGGTATCAGTTTTTAAAAAAGATCAGCCAAACGGCCAGCGTGAAGAAAATCAGCATCGCAGGCAAAACCAGGGTCTTCCGCAAGTAAGGATAGATTCCAAAACCAATCAGCAGCAGCCGCGTAATCAGTGTGATGACCAAACCAATAATGATGCATGCCATCCACGCGGGAAAATAGGAGCCCAGGACATCCACGGACGGTGAGTAGGCGCAACCGGCCAACAAACAGATGACCGGCAGAAGCAAAAACATGGTTCGCAATGTGTGCATTATTGGGGATAACTCGTGGTGTTTTCAGCAGAGGGTTTGTCCAAATCGCCAATGCTCAAAGCCAGGGCAGTTTGGCTGGTGAAAATCGCGGAGCGCGTGTCCACCATCACTCCGTGTGCCGAGGCGAGGTCGCGTTGCGCGTTCACCACGTCCACATAAGTGCCCAGTCCATGGCGATATGCTTCGAGCGAGGCATCAAAGGCGCTTTGCGAAGCGGACAACAACAGCATGGCAGAATCCTGTTTATGCAGCGCGGTTTTGAAATCGGTGTAAGCTTTCCAAACTTCGCGAACCGCGGCGTCGCGCGAACCAGCCAAATCACTTTCTGCCGCGCGCAGTTCCGACTCAGCAATACGCAGTTTGTTGCGGCGGGTGAAGCCATCGAAAATCGGCAAATCGATATTCAAGCCGACGCCATAAACCGGTTCGTTACCGCCAAAATAGGGGGAATTCTTAATCGTCACGTCCAATTGCGAAATACCCGCATTCCCCGAAAGAGAAATTTGGGGATAATAGGCGGCGCGCGCTGCTTTAACGTCCGCCTGGGCTTCGCGAACGCTGGCCAACTTTGCCACGAGATCGGGACGTTGTGACAGCGCCCGGTCAATCAAAGTATCCAGCGAGTCGTCAAAATCTTCGGATATCGGCTTATTGGGTATTTCCTCCACATGCAGGTCGGTCGTCGGCAGGATGCCCAAGCTCTCCACGAGCGCGACCTGCGCATCGCTGAGATCGCCCTGGGCTGCCTCGAGATCATAGGATGCCTGAGCCGCCTGCTGATCGGCCTGGAGCAATTCCGGTTTCGTGGCGAGCCCGTGATCATATCGCGCTTGCGCCGCGTCCTCGATTGTCTTGGCCGCCTCGAGAGAGCTTTCCGCCACGGCCACCTGTTCCCGCGCCGTATCAAATTCGTAAAAGTGCTGCGTTACGTTAAAGACGATTTGTTGATGGACGGCGTTGAAACCGATGTTTGCCGCCATCAATTTTTCCTTCGCCGCCGTGACGGTGGCTTTGCGTTGGCCAAAATCAAACAGCAGCCATTTCATATTGAGCGCCGCGCCTTCCGCCGCCGCTTCCGAGGTTAACGTGCCGCCGCCAGTGATAACTACATCTGAAATCCCCGGGCCGGTTGTTTTCAAGGTAGGAAAAGGAACAAACGCGCGCTCATAACCTGCGGCTGCGGAAGCCACGAGATAGGGAAAATAGGCGCTCTGGCTCAGGCCCACTGCTCCCGCCGCCTGGCGGGCCTGCTCCCAGGCCGACCGCGTGTCCGGGTTGCTGCGCTCGGCAA
The DNA here is from genome assembly GCA_030042375.1 of Verrucomicrobiia bacterium. The sequence continues at coordinate 19 of JASHZU010000404.1, read as the reverse complement.
TGTCGATTAATTCCGGCAG
>JASHZU010000403.1 GCA_030042375.1 Verrucomicrobiia bacterium | reverse complement strand
TCCACAATGCGATGATCATACGTCAGCGCGGTATACATCATGGGCCGGATCACGACCTGCCCATTCAGGGCAATGGGCCGTTCCTGGATGGAGTGCATTCCCAGGATGCCCGTCTGCGGCGGATTGATGATCGGCGTCGAAAACAATGACCCAAACACGCCGCCGTTGGTGATGGTGAACGTGCCGCCTTCCAGTTCCGCGGGCTTCAGTTTTCCTTCCTTGGAACGATTCGCAAAATCGCCAATGGCGCGTTCAATGTCCGCGAAGCTCATCCGTTCCGCGTTGCGCAGCACCGGGACTACCAGGCCGCGATCGCTGGCGATGGCGACGCCGATATCGAAATAATTGTGATACACGATGTCCGTGGCGCGAATCTCCGCGTTGAGCTGCGGAAATTGTTTCAGCGCATCGATGACCGCCTTCACAAAAAACGACATGAAACCCAGCTTGACCTGGTAGCGTTTCTCAAAATTTTCCTTATGCGCCGCGCGCAGTGATTGCACGGCGCTCATGTCTACTTCATTGAACGTCGTGAGCATGGCCATTTGTTGCTTGGCCTCAATAAGCCGTTTGGCCGCCGTCTTGCGCAACATGGTCATGGGAACAACTTCCAACTCACGGCCGGATTCAGACTTTGCTGCCGGTGCCGCAGCGGGTTTGGCCGCCGGCTTTTCAGCTTTGGCTTCAACCTTCGGCGCGGCTTCCGCGGGCTTGGCCGCTTCTTTTTTGGGCGCGGGTGCCGCCGGTGCTTCTTTCTTTGCAGCGGCAGCTTTGGGCACCTCGCCGTTCGTTTCAATGTGCCCCACGACATCGCCCACTTTCACTGTCTCGCCCGCCTGGTGCAAAATTTTGAGCCGTCCATCCTCGGGCGCGGCCAATTCAAACGTAGTCTTTTCCGAATCGATGACCGCGACGTTTTCGTCTTTTTTCACGGCGTCGCCTTCGGCTTTGAGCCATTCGGCAATTTGCACTTCTGTGATGGATTCACCGACGCTGGGGATGGTTAATTCAATGGGCATGGGATTATTGATTGTTTTGGACTTGAATCGTGGAGGTGACATCGCGGACGCCGTCGGCTTCGAGCGCCAGGGCAATGGCTTTGCTGATGTCTTCGTGCGATTTCACTGTGCCGGATAATTTTACATGGCCCTGGTCGCAACTGACAGAAATTTTCCAGACGGAAAGGGAGGGATCCATCGCATACTTGGCCTTGATTTCCGTCACGGCGCGGGCGTCAGAAGCGGCATTGACCGCCGCAGCGCCAATGTCCAGCGCCTCACGGCGGACGACCTGGCCGGTGCGCGCCATATCATCCTTGATCTGGCCGCTATTTAAATCCAGCGTGTCGAACTTGGCTTGCAGGGCAGCACCGATGTCCTGCGCGGTCACACTCGCGTTGCTCTCGGTTTGCGAAGCGGCCTGTTGATAACGCTGTTCCGCGACGGGATCTTCCGCCGCTTTTTTCTCGATATACCAATACGCGACCGCCCCGAAAATAATTCCCAGGACCAGTCCGTTGAAGAAGGCCCTCATTTTTTACCCTTTCCTTCCACATGGATGGCATCGCTGAAAGCACGCTCAATCAATTGTTGCTGTTCCAGTTTATGCGCGGTGGAGGAGCCGGTGGCCGGGCTGGCCGATTCGTGCCGGCTGATCGGCGCGAAAGGCAGGCGCCCGAAAAGATGTTTGCCGAATTTTTCGTGCAGGTAACGCCACGCGCCCATATTAAACGGCTCTTCCTGCACCCAAAGCGCCGGCGTGTTGTCCGCGTACGGCGACAGGATTTTTTCCAGCAGCTCATCGCGCAGCGGGTAGAGCTGTTCCAGCCGGATAATTGCCGTGTCGTTATGTTTGTGCTGTTCGCGATAGGCGAGCAGCTCGTAATAAATTTTCCCGGTGCAAAGCAAAATGCGTTTCACCTGTTGCGGCGGCAAATCGTCCGCGATGATTTTTTGGAAATGGCCGTGCGTAAATTCTTCCATCGGCGAAACCACCTTCGCATGGCGCAACAAACTCTTGGGCGTGAACACCACCAGCGGCTTGCGCCATTTGCGCAGCGATTGCCGCCGTAATAGATGGAAGAGTTGCGCGGGCGTCGTCGGCTGGGTGATTTGGATGTTGTCCTGGGCGGCCAGCGTGAGAAAACGCTCGATGCGCGCGCTGGAATGCCCCGGGCCCATCCCTTCAAAACCATGCGGCAGCAACATTACTAAACCTGAGAGCCGTCCCCATTTGTCTTCCGCGCTGGAAATGAATTGGTCCAAAATCACCTGCGCTACGTTCACAAAATCCCCGAACTGCGCTTCCCACAAAACCAGCGATTCCGGGAAATCAAGGCTGTAACCATATTCAAAGCCCAGCGCACCCGCTTCGCAAAGCGGGCTGTTGATGACTTCAAACGGCGCCTGTTTGTCCGAGAGATGTTGCAGCGGGCTATACTGCGCACCGTGTTCGTAATCGTAAAAAATCGCATGGCGATGGCTGAACGTGCCGCGCGCCGTGTCCTGGCCGGTCAACCGGATGCGGACGTCTTCCGTAAGCAGCGAGGCAAACGCGAGCGTTTCCGCCGCCGCCCAATCGAGCGGGATTTTGCCCTCCGCCATTTCCCGGCGGCGCTCCACAACTTGCTGCAATTTTGGATGCAGCTGAAATGAGGCGGGGATTTCCGCCAGTTTTCGCAGCAGCCCGGAAATTTTATCAGCCGGAATGCCGCTCTCGGTTTCCTCGCGCGGTTCGGGCCCGCCAATGTAAGTGTTCCAGATACCGCCTTTTTTCTGCGGAGAGGCACATTCATTTTTATTCGCCGCGGCGAGTTCGCGTTCCAGGTTTTCGTAACTTTCCTTCGCGATTTTCTCAGCTTCCTCCGTGGTGACCTCGCGCAATTTCAGCAGGTGCTCGAGATAACTTTCGCGCACGCTTTTGCGCTGGCTGATGGCGCGATAAAGCACCGGTTGCGTAAACGTCGGCTCGTCCGTTTCGTTGTGGCCCAGCCGGCGATAAGCGTACATGTCGATGAAAACGTCTTTTTGAAATTCCTGGCGGAAATCCAAAGCCATCCGCACCACCTGCGCCACCGCTTCCGGGTCTTCGCCGTTCACGTGGAAAATCGGGGACTGCAACATGCGCGCCACGCCCGTGGCGTACGAGGTCGAGCGATACTGGTCCGGCGGCGTGGTAAATCCGATTTGATTGTTTAAAACAATGTGCAGCACTCCGCCGATGTTGTAGCCCTTCAGTTCGCTTAAATTGAGCGATTCCTGCACGATGCCTTCGCCCGCGAACGCGGCGTCGCCGTGAATCAACAGGCACAAACACTGGCGGCGCACGTCGTCGCCGTGCCGATCTTGGCGTGCGCGCGTGCGGCCCATGGCCACCGGGTTGACGAATTCCAAATGGCTGGGATTGAAACAAAGCGAGATATGCATGTTCTCCCCGTCCGCCGTCGTCCAATAGCCGCTATGGCCCTTGTGATATTTAACGTCGCCGTGGTTTTCCCAGCCCTCCGGCGCAATATCAGTGAACTCGCGGAAAATGCGGCAGAAATCTTTCCCGGCGATATGCGCCAGCACGTTCAGGCGGCCGCGGTGCGCCATGGCGATGACAATGTCCTTCACGTTTTGGCTGCCCGCTTTTTCGACGGCCAAATCAAGCAGTGGCAACAGCGTTTCGCTGCCTTCCAGGGAAAACGTTTTGGCGCCGAGAAATTTTTTGCGGAGAAATTCCTCGAACAGCGTGGCGTCCGTGAGTCGTGTGAGAATGCGGATTTGTTCCTCGTGCGAAAGTTCCAGCCGGTTTTGCGTCATCTCCATCCGGTTCTGCAGCCATTGGCGGATGGCCGGATCGCCGATGTGCATGAATTGCGCGCCGATGGAACGGCTATACGTGTTGCGCATTCGCTGGAAAATTTCGCGGATAGTCAGCGGCGTGTTATAAGGCAGCGTCGCGGAATTGACTACCAAATCCAGTTCCGGTTCGGTAAAGCCGTAGTACTCCAATTCCAGTTCCGGCATTTTCGGGCGCGGCGCGCCCAGCGGGTTAAGGGCCGCAATCATGTGGCCGCGCACGCGATGGTTGCGAATCAGCTCGTAGAGCCGTTCCTGGATGCCCGAGAGGTGTGGATCCGGCGCAGCGCGTTTCCCGGCCGTTCCCGGCGAGGCGGGATTAAAAATACTGCGGGGGGTGAAGGAAGGTGCCAGCCGCGATTCGCCGTTTTTTTTCGCATCAATCGTTTCGGCAAAATAACTGCGCCATTCCGGGGAAACCGACTGCGGGTCCTGCCGGTAGCGGCTGTAAAGCAACTCCATGTAAGCGAGATTACTGAACGGAGTAGAACTCATAACAATATAATAAATTTAGAAATCTTTAAAAATCAAAGACTTCGGAGACGACGATGAAGCGACTTCAGGTGCTTTGATTTGCCCCTTGATGTTTTTTAGAACAATCCTGCGCCCATCCGCTCCGCATAATATATAAATGTAAGCCAGGGAATTTTCAAGTGCTTTTGACACGCTTGGGCCGCGCGGAACAGCTTATTTTTCCACGCTGAATTTGTAGATAATATTATTGTGGAACGTCTGGCCGGGCTTGAGTTCGGTCGAAGGAAACGCCGGCTGGTTCGAAATGACTTGCCGATTTTGATGAAAGACTTATTTTATGCTCCGCTTTTTTGCCAGCGTAGCTCAGGGGTAGAGCAGAGGACTCATAAGCCTTTGGTCGCAGGTTCAATTCCTGCCGCTGGCACCAGCTTTTAGCCTGCCAACATCAAATGGAAAATGTCGTCCATTTCCAACAGACAGGGGCAATTATCCCGACAGGGCCGGCCAGTGCCGCTGCAAAACCAAACGCAGGCGCTAAATCGAACAATTGCCAATCGGTGATTTGCCCCAATCGGCCCGGAATATTCAGCAATTTTGCGGGTTCATCCGGCAGGAAAGAAACTTCGATTTGATTAAGCAATTCAGCGATACCTTCCCCAGTCGCCTTGAGGAATGCTTCCTTTCGCACCCAAAGCCTAAAAAATGCGGACTGCTTCTCATTTTTCGGCACCTTGCGAAAAGTCAGGTTTTCATTTTGGGAAAATACGCTATCAACCAGTTGATCGATCTCGTTAATCGGCCGGACTCGCTCAACATCGATGCCGACTGGACCGACTGGTGAAACAGCAAGGACGCCAACGTCTCCGGAATGAGCCAGGCTAAAATGAAGATTTGCATTGGCAAAAGTCCCACCCAGTGCCGGTTTTCCATTTGTGCTGTAATGGAATTGCAATTGTGACGGATCAGCACATAGATAACGAGCCAGAACCGAGCGGAGGAATATGCGTCCAGCGACAAAGCGGTTTCGGTCGCGCTCAAAATAGAATCGGGCGGCCCGGTCCAATTCCGGCTGAACAAGAATCTCAATTAACGGCTTGAGAACATTTGCAGGCGGGGCCAATGAAGTGGCCCAAACATGAGCGTTTGCATTAGCATGGCAATGGTCAGGCCACTCCGGTGACCAGTCGGCAGGCGGTTGCGGCCAATTGATTTGAACGGCGGGCATTTGTTCACTAGAGCTTACAAACACACCGCGCAATCCGCTTTCGATGAAACATTGCTTCCCATTGGTCTTGTGCGGCCGCGAGAGTTTAGATTGAAATGCTGGTCCATTGCTGAGCGGATGGATTCCGCCAGGCTGGATACCAACGGCGGTTTGATAATTGACCAATGGTCGCCTTTTAGCCAATGGATGCGAGGCTGGTTGTGAACCCAATGCTGCCAACCGCCGTCGGGCAAATGACAGGTCCGCCATGCAGCCAGGGGATGTGGCCGGGTCTGATACGAATCGTGTTCGCGAAACAGATCAATTGTGATATTAGAACCAGCCGGGGGATGATATTTTTCCATGAGGCCAACCATATGGTGCGAAATGGGTGAAGCTGGAACCAATTCCTCCACGGGAAGGCGGCCTTCGGTTAGTCTCCTTTTCGCTGACCAGATCATTTCTTTCCAGCGCAGCAGACGCCGCCGGCGATGTTTGTTATCCGCAGCCAGGTTCCAGCACCACGATGGAAAATACCGGACAAAATGTGAGAATCGGGAGGCAAAATTCGTCGGCCGCATGGGGGCTACGGTTCCGACCATGGCAGTGAAACATTGAATTCCGCTGGTTTCTGCCAGTTGTCGCGATACTTCAAATGCAAGCAGACCGGCCCAGGAATATCCAAGCAAAGAGGGAACGCCCCGTGGCTGGGCTTTCCGGATCCAGTGCACAACTTCCGCCGCCGCTTCTTCCAGGGATTGTGGCAGCCGGGACAAATCCTCGAGCGCGGACGAACGGATGCCGAAAACAGGCTGGTCGTCGCCCATCGCTTTCACCAAATTAAAATAGTCGTCGATATCGCCATGGTTGCCATACAGACAAAACAGCGGCGGGCGTGTTCCTCCACGCTGAATGGACACCAGCGGAAAGGATGAAGAGGGCTGATCGCAAAGGATTTGCACCAGCTGTCTTATTGTGGGCGCCTCGAGAAGCGCGGTCAAAGGCAGCGAGCATTGGAAGGTTTTGTTAATCTGTGCGAAGAGCCGCGTAGCCATCAGCGAATCGCCGCCCAATTCAAAGAAGTTTTGGGTCACATCGATGGCCTTGCGTCCAAACACACTCTTCCACAACTCAATCATCCGGGTTTCAACACCAGCTTTGTGCCCGGGCTCAATCGCCCTGTGGATTGTCATTCGAACCGGTTGGGTGCCAGCAGGCTCAGGCATGGCCGAAATCGTGATGTCATTAACCCGTTGTTTGGGATCCTTAACCATGGTTTCCAGAATGGCTTGATAGTCCGCGAGAAGTTTTTTCATGCTGGCGGATTCAAACAGCTGCGTGCTGTATTCCAGGGTGATTTCCAGCGCAGGCTCGCTTTTTAACCAGACGATCATGTCGAGCTTTGAGGTTTCTGTATCCAATGGCAGCCAATCCACGGCCAATCCAGGAAGCTGCCAGCTTTCTTTTGGGGCATTCTGCAGGTTAAACATCACCCGGAAGGGTGAATTTCGGTTCCGATTAGTGCCTGCGTCTACCGTTTGCAATAACATTCCGAGAGGCAGTTCCTGGTGTGACCAGGCATTCAGGGCGACCTCCCGCACTCGTTTGAGCAATTCGCTAAACGTCGGGTTGCCGGATAAACTGGTGCGAAGAAGCATGGAGTTGCCGAAGCGGCCGATCAATCCTTCGGCTTCCTCCAGCGGACGGTTCGCCGCGCACGTGCCCACTCCGATTTCTTCGTGGCCCGAGTAGCGGTGAAGCAGGCACTTGAATCCTGCCAGCAAGACCATGTACAGGCTCACTCGTTCCTGGCGGCTCAACCGTTTTAGTGAATCTGCCTGTGCCGCCGGGAAAACCATTTTCAATGTTGCCCCGGCGCAGGTATTTCTGGCCGGTCGCGCAAAGTCGGCGGGTAGATGGTCAAAGGTAGCGGCAGTATCAAGTTGTTGCTTCCAATAATCCAGATGCGACTCGAATTCCGGGCCTTGAAGCCGATGGTGATACCATCGCGCAAAATCGCCAAACCGAAACACCAATGGAGGATTGAGTGGCACAGTTCCGGCCGCGAATGCACAATACATCTCGGACAATTCACGGATTAGGACTCCACTGGACCAGTCGTCATAAACGAGAGTATGGGTTGTCAGTTGTAGAACATGTTTATCCGCCTGCAAACGGATCAGTTTGCAGCGAATCACGGAATCCTGCGTCAAATCGAAAGGCAGCATGGCCTCTCTCTGCGTGGCCTCTTGCATTTGCAGTTCTCTTGCTTCGGGCGAACCATCCAGGTGGATTACCGGCAAACTGAATGCTTGCGGTGGCAGGACGATTTGAACCAGGTTTCCATCTATGATTCGGAAAACCGATCGAAACACCCCATGGCGGCGCACGATTTCTTCCAGGCTTTTCTGCAAGGCGCTGACGTTGAGCGGGCCGCGGATGCTAAGAAGAAGAGGGTAATTGTATACCGTACTGTGTGCGCCGGCAGGATCTTCGAGCCATTTGTTCTGCTGGGCAAACCAGACTGGAACCACAAAGGCATCTTCGACTTGCAGCCTGGGATTCTGGTTCCGGACAACCTCCAATAACTCTTCGCGGCTGCTTGGCAATTTCCGGCCTGAACGAACCGGCTCCGCCCCATCAGACATAAATTTGTTGCCGCCTGCAGTCATGCCGGTTGGCCTCCGGAAGCGCCATTTCCGGCCGTAGTGCTGGAGAAGTTAATCTGTAATGAAGCCAGGCCCCGAATTCCCAGGTTCGTTCGCCAGGTCAAAGGGACCGGCTCAAGCGACCAATGCGGGAATTGGGTCAGCATTTCTTCGAAGGCAACCTGGGATTCGACCCGGGCCAGAGGCCCGCCAAAGCAGACATGCGCTCCCGACCCGAAAGCCACATGACGATTGTCTTCGCGGGCAACGTCCAGCCGGTCAGGATTCGGGAAACGTTCGGGATCGCGGTTGGCTGCGGCCATGACGGCAATCACTGCCTGACCTTTTCGAATCTGTTGGCCGCCGATGACGACGTTCTCCGGGGCGATGCGCGCGGTGTGCTGGACGGGGCTCTCGTAACGAAGCAATTCTTCCATGGCCGGGGGAATCAGCGAATGATTTCCGCGAAGTTTTGCAAGCTGATCCGGATTACGCAACAGCGTGAGCGTCCCGCTGGCAATGAGATTGGTCGTGGTCTCCTGTCCGCCAATCAGCGTAATAATACAATTGGCGATCACTTCGTCCTCCGTGAGGCGATCGCCGTTGATTTCAGCGTTTGCCAATGAACTGACGAGACCATCGGGCCGCAAGTTATCCTTGCGCATCGCCGCGCGAAAGTAGGCGGTCATGTCCTGGGTACTTTTGAGAATTCTCGGCACGCAATCGGCGTCGTGCTCAAAATTGCCGAGCATCTCGGCGAAATCCTGCGACCACACTTTTAATTGGCGATGATCTTCGACCGGCACGCCGAACATTTCGGCCGTTACGATACAGGGCAGCGGTTCGGCCAGATGGGCAATCAGATCGACAGGCTCTCCATCCTTAAACCTGGAGAGCAAGTCTTTGACGATATCCCGGATATGGGATCGCAAGGCCTCCACCCGCTGGGGCGTGAAGGCTGCCGAGCAGAGGCTGCGGATGCGTTTATGCCCCGGAGGATCCATAAACAACATCTGTTTGACCATGATTTTGGCCATCGGGTTGAGTTCTGAAAGATCCATGGCCGTGAGCTGCTCGGCCGTGCGGATGCGCTCTGCTGAAAAGTCGCGCAATACCCGAACGACATCTGCATAGCGAGTGACGACCCATGCGTGCATGTACGGATCCCAGAAAACGGGATGCTCAGTGCGCAGCCGGTTGTAAAGGGGGTAGGGATCGCCCAGCACATCAGGATTCAGGAGGTGAAACAGGCTCAATTCCGAAGCCGCCTTGTTAGCGCCGCCTGAATCTTGTACCTTTGCAATCATTTTGAATCAGTGTCCGGCGCAGGTCCGGGCGGCAGATTCCAGCATGCATGGAACCTGGTTGCCATTTTTCCCTTGAGGCTTGAGGGCCCGCAGCCTTTCAATTTCGGTCGATAGCTTTGCCACGGTAGGGCCTTCAAACAAAACGCGAAGTTTTATCTCTATTCCAAAGGCGCTGCGGATCCGGGCAATGAGCTGCGCTCCAACAAGCGAATGGCCGCCGAGCTCGAAGAAATTTGCTTCTACATCCACCTGTTGCGTTCCTAAAAGGCCTCCCAGAAGGCCTGCTACCGTCTTTTCCACCTCGGTCCTCGGCGCAGTAAACGAATGATCCCGCAGCGTGTTGGCCTCGTTCGGCGCAATCAGCGCTGACCGGTTTATCTTTCCGTTTGTCGAAAGCGGGAGGCTTTCCAGCTTCACAAAGATATCGGGGACCATGTAATCAGGCAGGCGCTCCCGCAGAAAGTCGCGCAACTCACCTGGCGCCGGCGCGCCCTCCGGCGCGGGCACCAAATAGCCTACGAGGTGTCTTTCACCCTGCGCGGCTTGATGCGCCACCACCACGCTTTGCACGACGCGAGGATGTCGATTGAGCACCGCCGCAATTTCATTGGGTTCGACGCGGAAACCACGCACTTTAATTTGGTTGTCCATGCGCCTCACAAACGCAAATTGACCATCCGGGAGCAGCCTTGCTACGTCGCCTGTCTTGAACAACCGTCCGCCGGATTGGGCGGCGAACGGATCGGGAATAAATCTTTTCGCTGTCAAATCGGGACGATTCCGGTAGCCCCTCACGACACCCGCGCCTCCAATATGAAGTTCACCCTCCGTTCCCGCAGGCACTTGCCGCCCCGATTCGTCCAAAATATAAACCTGCGTATTGGCAATGGGCGATCCAATGGGAGGAAGCACGTTTGAATCGTCCGGAAGAATGCGTCCCGACGTGGCAACGACCGTGCATTCTGTGGGGCCGTAATTATTAATCAACTGGAATGGCAGTCCTGCGGGCGGGTAGTGGTGAAGTGTATCAGCTCCGGTCAGCATGACGCGCAAAGCTGTCCGCTCTGGCCATGGCAGACGCAGTAGAAGTTCCGCCATCGGCGTCGGGATGAAACTGATTGTGATACGTTCGGCCACCAGCCAATTTCGCAACAACTCGGGATCGCGTATCACCTGTTCCTCAGGAATGTGAACACTGCCGCCGGTTGCCAGGTGGGGCCAGATTTCCCACACTGCGGCATCAAAGCCGACACTGGCAATTTGACTCGCCCGATCATCGGTCGTCACCTCGAAAGCGTGTTGATGCCAGTGGACAAGGTTGAGGAGGTTTTCGTGTGTGACTTCTACCCCATTGGGATCGCCGGTCGAACCTGAGGTATAAATGACGTAGGCAAGCGCTTTCGGGTCAGCCTTTGTTTGTATGGCGGTGGGGCACGAATAAACCGGCGCATCAATAATTCGGCCGTAATCATCCAGGACGATCGTCGGCCACAGGCCTGCGGGAAGCCTGTTTTCGTTGCGCTGCCCAGTCACCAAAACTGAGATTTGCGCATCCTGTGCCAAAAGTGCCAACCGGGCAGCAGGATTGAGGGGGTCGAGTGGCAGGTAGGCGCCGCCAGCCTTCAGGATTGCCAAAGCGCCAATCACCATCGCAGGAGAACGTTGCATGCTCAAGCCAACAACTACTTCTGGACCAACTCCCAGCCCGCGAAGCACCTTCGCCAGGGCGCCGGCCCTGTCATCCAATTCTTTATAACTTAAAACCTGGGAGGCATAAGACAACGCCGTGGCATCCGGCCGGGCAGCGGCCTGAAGCGCCACCAGTTCATAAACGGACCTCGCGCAAGATGGTCCAGTGTGATTGCTGCAACCGGATGAAGAACGCATTCTGAGTAGTTATATTTCAGCCCGTAATAAAAACGCTGAGTTTCCTAAAGCCTGTTCGATTGATGCTATAATTTAATACTTGAACACCTATCTGGCAAGGGACATGCATATTAACTTTTGGGCCATTATTTCCTCTAAACCGCATGTATATGTCCTTGACGATTCCTCTCCCGGCGCGAAAATCGGCTCCAGAGCATTGACGGAAATCATGTTGCGACGCGAAGCGAGGATTTTTGGCTTTGGGCGAAGTTTTGGTGAGGGCGCATGCCCTTCAGCGGCCTGTAACCGAGCCGAAACAATGCCCAAAGTCAAAAAGACCGCTTCCTGTAAGGCCGCAGGCGCGCGCGACAGGATTGAGGGAAATGCTCTAATCAAATCAGCCTGGGCTTTTGCTATTCAGCCACATTAGCTTATGAAAACTATCCTTCGAAAAACCCCCTGCCTGCTGGTCTTGCTTTGCCTTGGCTGGTGGATGGCCCGGTTCGACGCGACGGCGCAAACCGATCCGTCCACCCCGCACGCACGGCCATCGCCCGATTGGCTGCGGAGTTC
>JASHZU010000051.1 GCA_030042375.1 Verrucomicrobiia bacterium | reverse complement strand
CGAGTGAACAAACTCGTTGTCCAGGACGTAAACCGCCGAAACCTGCCCCGACACCCGCGGCGCAATCGAAACGATATGCCCGGTGATGAACGCGTCATCCGTACTCTCGCTCGTGTACGCCAGGATTAAATAGTTCAGCCCCCAACATAAAACCACCGCCAGCACGATGGCCGATACCCAAATGAACGCGGGCGATTGCAAAGTGCCATTGCCATTCGGCTTGAGCGCCGGCTGTGGCGATGGCGATTGCCCTTGCGCCGCCGGCGGCTGCTGTTGCGCGGGAGCCGGCGATGGCTGCTGCGGCTGGGCCGTCGGTGGCGCCGGTGGCGCGGGCGATGGTGATGTGGATGTGCTTGCGCTCATAAAATTTATTTCCCTTTTTTGGCCGCCGCGCCGGCGAAAAACAATTCCACCACCCGCTCGGTGGTTTTTTGGTTCACCTTGAACCCCGGCATCAACGCCGGCGCCTTGATATAAAAATTGGTATGGCCGAAGAAACTGTAAGCCAGCTCATGGCTGTCAAAACGCGAGTCCAGCTCGCCCGCTTTCTGCGCCTGCTTGATGAGCGAATGGATGAATTCGATGTTGCGCCGGCAGATCTTGAGATAGTCCAGCTTTGGCGGGACCTCGCCCGGCGCGGCATACGCCGTCGAAAAGGCAATGCGCGTCAGCTCGCGGTTTTTTTGGAAATGTTCGAACAGCGCCGTGAGGATTTCCTGCGCCTGCCCCCGGAAATTCTTTCCGCGTGCCGCCGCCTCCTGCATCACCCGCAGCCGCTCGTCCAGCGCCTCGTTCACCAGCGCCTCAAATAAACCCGCCTTGTCGCCAAAATAATAATACAGCGCCGGCTTGGAAACGCCTGCGTCGCCGACAATTTGCTGCACGGACGTGGCGGCGTACCCGGCATTCGCAAAATGCTTCAACGCCGCCCGCAAAATCTGCGCCCGTGTCACTGGACTGTGCTTGGACATAAACCTACCGAACGGTAGGTAAGAAATGCCTGTTTGTCAAATGGAATTGTCAGGGTTGCTTCTTCAACTTTTCTTTCTGCACTTTTCCGAAGCGCACGGAGAGCGGTGTTCCCAGCGCCAGGGCTCCCAGAAACAGCGCGATGGTGTTCGCATTCCATCCCACGGCGAGCGGGTGAATCGAAAGCAGGCAAACCCCAACAATAAAATTAAAAGCACCCCACAGGAAATTGACGACGGGCGAAGAATCGCCAACTCCGGGTGGTTTGGCAAAAGGCGTTGGAAACGGCGTGCCCTGCAATCCGTTCGTCAGATGGGGAATGCTGTTGCAGAAAAAAGCTCCGGCAAAAAAAGCAGTGATCAAGTTCATAAATTCTAGGTCAATGGTTCAGGAAACAAATTCAAGTGCTGGTGTCCTCCCGCCGGTTACCTCCAATAGCCCCAATCCACCTTCGGAAAAATCTCGTCGCGTGATTCAATCTGCCGCAGCCACGCTTCGTCCACCGTTGTGGACGTCAATTGGTCGTGCAGCGCGATGAAACGCAGCAGATGGTCTTTCACCCGACGGCGCGCGTAGTCCGGGCTGGTGCCCGCGCGCAGGATAAACGGCCAATCGCTTGCCTGCGCCAGCAACAGTTCCCGCGCCGCTTGCCGCAATGCGCGGTTCCTCAGCTCAGTTGCCTTGGAAATCTTTTTCGCGCTGATGGCTTCCACATTATGAAATTTTTCCGCCAGCTCGCTCATCCGCTCCTGCGCGACCTGCAGGTGCGGATAAATCCATTCGTTTTTATCATTCAACCATGCGCGCAGATAACCTTCCTCGCCCCAGGTCGAACCACCCGGCGTGGCGATTTGGTTTGTCGGATGCCGCCGCAAATATTCCCCCGGCGTAATCAGCTCAATGACCTTCTGGTCATAAAAAAGTTTGCGCGCGAAGAAATCCAAAAATTCCACGCCCTCGTGCCACCAATGCCCGAACAGTTCGGCGTCGTACGGCGCCACTGCCAGCGGCGGTCGGTCCAGCAGGCCCTCCAGCCGTTGCATCTGCCCGACGCGTTCGTTCAAGAAATGTTGCGCGTGCTCGGCCGCCGCCTGCAGCGCTTCGTCCCGCCGGTAAATCTGTTTTTCCCCCGAACCGGTGATTTTATAGTACTTGATGCCCGTAAATCCCCGGTTCTCCGGCGATGGCAGATACGGTTTCACGTAATCGAAATCCAAATCAAAACCCACGTCGCGGTAGAAATCGCGATAGCGCGGGTCGCCCGGATATCCTTCGCGCTGGCTCCAGACCTGGCGCGACGAATCAAAATCGCGCCCAAACGCCGCGATGCCGTTCGGTGTATAAACCGGCGCGAATGTTCCGAAACGCGGACGCGGGTTCGCGTGCAGGATGCCGTGTGTGTCCAGGATAAACCACCGGATGTTGGCCTCCTGCAAAAAGTTTTCCACGCCGCTCACATAGGCGCACTCCGGCAGCCAGATGCCGCGCGGATCGCAACCAAAACAATCCCGGTAATCATCCCGCGCCGTCAGGATTTGCGCGCGGATGGAGGAGGGATAGTTCGCCAGCAGCGGCAGCAGCGCATGCGTCGCCGCCGTGGTGATGATTTCGATGCGGCCTTCATCCTGCAATTGCTTAAATGCATGGACGAGGTTGCCGCCGCAATTGCGCCACATGTCGCGCACGCCGCTGAAGCGATGATGATACATCCACGCCAGTTCGCGAAACGGCCGGTCCCAATGCGTCCGGCGGATTTCCTTTTCCGCCAGTTCGATCAGCCCATCCAGGTGCCGCTCGTAACGTTTGCACAGCAGCGGATCGCGCAACATCGCGCACAGCGGCGGGGACAGCGAAACCGTGACCGGCACTTTCATGCCGTCGCGCCGCCAGCGCTCCATCATTTGCAGCAGCGGCACGTACGTTTCGGTGATCGCCTCAAAGAGCCAGCTCTCCTCCAAAAATTTTTCATGTTCCGGATGGCGCACAAACGGCAGGTGCGCATGCAGAACCAGCGAGAAATACCCTTGCATCAAACAATTGAAACCTTTTTTCGCCGTCCGTTCAAAATGTTTTCATTTACATTTTATTCACAGCGATGCGAATTGAATCATTCGCGCCGTCCTTTTACCCTAAATCGGAAATGCCCGCGATGAAACCAGGCCAACGGCGTCAATTTTGGCGGAAGATTTTTTTTCGCCTGGCGCTGGTGCTTCTTTTGTGCGCGCTTCTCGTGGCGCGCCCCATCTTTCATTTGGGAAAGACCGCCTGGTACGACCGCAATGAAATGCGCCCGGTCCCCGGCGGCAAGGCCAACGATGCCAGCCATTTGGAGGAAACCTCCGTCGCGCAGACGTGGGAGATTCCCAATGATGAAGCCGCCGCGGAAGCGCAATTGGCCGCGCTCCTCCAATATGCCCGCACCAACCATTTAAAAATTTCCATTGCCGGCGCACGGCACAGCATGGGCGGTCACACGATTTATCCTGGCGGCATTGTTATTGATATGCTGCCCTTCAATCACATGACGCTCGATGAGGCGCACCACATCCTTCACGTGCAGGCCGGGGCCCGCTGGTTCGACATTATCAAATTCCTGAATGCCCGCGGCCTCTCCGTGGCGGTGATGCAGTCCAACGATGATTTTTCCATCGGCGGTTCGCTGAGCGTGAATTGCCATGGCTGGCAATTCGGCGTCCCGCCCATTGCCTCCACGGTCGAATCGTTCCGGCTGATGCTTCCCAGCGGCAAAATTGTGAAATGCAGCCGCACGGAAAATCCCGAACTGTTTTC
>JASHZU010000402.1 GCA_030042375.1 Verrucomicrobiia bacterium | reverse complement strand
ATACCGCGTGGCTTCGCAAATGAGGCGCGGCCACCATGTCCAATCGGTGTAGGCGTAATCACCTTTGGGGTATTGATCATCCCAATAATATGCGGGCGCGCCATTGCTCATTATATACGCAGCATTCTGTAGAGTGCCTAGCGGCACGGCCACCGTGAAATGGGAATCATCTATCCGCGTTACCACCTCATTGCCAGCAAGCAAATCGAACCCCAGGCCATAGATATCAATGTGGTCGGCATTGGCGTTGCTGACATTCATGGCGAGCTCGGGCAAAGAATCCGTGGTGAGTTCGGTGACGGTATTGCTGCCATTGTACATGGCGGCATTCGAAACATTGGCGTAGCCGAGAATGGCGGGCGCGTTGGGAAAGCGCAAAAGGCCGAAGCAGGCGGTGTCATCACCGCTATTTGATGACCAATCACTGGGCACATCGAAGACTTTTGTGCCCAAGGTAAAAGGGCTGCCATTTCCGGTGACTTCAAAGAAGCCATTGACAGCGCTGCCGCCCCAGATGCCGGCATTAGAAACGTTGGCATTGTCGCAACCAACAGTATTGGCGAGATAAACTTCGGTTGGGACACCATTGGTCGTATTGGTGGAATTAATGGCAAAGACGTTGTTTTCGTCGTAGGCGAATTTATCTTTGCCGGAGGGCCGGAAGAAGTCCTGGCTGGGGAAGCCCATTTTGGTTTCCGCCCATTTTTGAGCGATTAAGGGAGGCGCACCTGGCGGATAAACATAATCTGATCCAGTATCGACGCAGCCACTCCAGGAGGGATTATGTTGATAAAAAATCCATGCGCCTCCGGGCAAACCCCATGCGGTGCTATTCCACGTCCAATTGGTGGCGGTTAATGGGATTCCATATTGGCCAACATTTTGTTGGCCCCAGCCGAAGAGATAGCCAATGGGACCGCTATCGCCATTACACCATTGCCAGTCCTCGTAATAAAAATTAAAGCATTGCTGGTATCCAGCCGGAAGCGGCGCGCCAATGATAGAACCATCGCAGAGATAAGAGTTCTGATCCACCCAGGTCGTGTCATTGCCGCTGCCGATTAAGCCGCCGGGGCTGACATTTTCCTGGACTTCATTCCGGATTACCTGCGGCGCGATAGATGTATAGGAATCCTGCCGCCAGGGATATTGGGCATCGTTAGTGAGGTCCCACTCGCCCAAGAGAGTATTGACATCAGAGAGAACATCCGCTGCGGTATTTTCTCCGGAAAAATTTACAGTGATATCAACCGTCAGATGATACCAATTTCCTTCGTCGTCCTGGCCGTCCTCCGTTAAATCATACGAGAAGCTCAATGATGAATCTGTCACTGTCACCGATTGCACCAGGTCAAACGCCTCGTCCCCCTGATAATTGAAAAGCGAATATTGCGTGGCTGTAAAACTTCCGGCGGAGCTGGACCATGTCGTATAAGCCACCATCGTTCCACTCGTATCGCTATACCACATCTGGAGTTCGTTATCGCCGCTGCAGATGAATTCCACATTGGTGGCTCCATAAACATCGGTCTCGATATTGATCATGTAATAAGCCCAGTTATAAACATCCATCAAAGCCCCGTAACCGAGGGCCGCCGCCTGGGAGCCACTGAACCACTCCGTCGCATAACCGGCCCCGGCATCAAAGGAATCGACAGATTGTACACCAGTATAAGGATCAACCGAAACTTCACCGGAGCATGAATCAGATACGCTCGCCTCCTCGTCATTATAGGTGCAGGAATATGAAACCGTCGTGTATTTCGTTTGGGGCGCCGCGAGACTGTAATCATAAAAGAATTGAACACCGCAATTTGAATCCGCATTGCAATTGTAGTTGGCAAGATCGCCACCGGAACCCCCGCAATTCCAAAAATAACCCGGCTGCCCATGCCAATAGCGCCCTGCCTGGACGTTTTTATAGCCGTATTTGAAACATTGCGTCAAATTTTCCGTCTGGCCGGCAAAAGTCAAATTGGCCGTCGCCCCCGTCCCGGAACCGCCGCTTAAACTATTCGGTGACGAGGGATTGGTCACATAAGAGCCGGAACAGGTGATGGCGAGGCCGGTAATGCCGCCGGAGCCGTTCACGGATGTCACCACAACGCTGGCGTTGTTCGAAGGAATGCCGCCAGGCGGCGCAATGTAATTAGAGGCTGTTCCACCAACCACACCAAGAACATCCCCAACGACGTAATTTTCTCCCGGATTGTCAACCGTTGCGCCTGTGAGCATTTGTGGTTGTGAAAAAAGCGAGCTGAGCGCAGTGAAAGGCGGCATGGGCGGGGGCAGGGACAAATCATAAGCAATGTAAGGATCGCCCGCATTGGAACCGGTGCCGAACCAGCCGCTGCAGGGAATCGAGTTGGGTTCCCCGACACAGTCATTCATTTCACAATCATCGCCATCTCCTGTATCGGCATAGCGTTCATAGGGAGGAATATTGCCGCCAGTGTCCTCATTATAATCAGGCACCAGGGCAGTATAGAGAAACACCGGGATATTATTTTCCGAGGCGCGACCATGCTGGTAGCGCGGACCGGTCCCGCAAATGACATTTCCGAAACAGGCCGGGCGATAAGGGGGGCTTTGTCCTCCGCGGATACTCATAACTCAATAGCATTGGGGGTCTGAAGCGATGAAATACCAATAGTTGTTGCCATTACTGATGGGCGTGCCGGGATAGGGAAATTGGGGAATGTGATATTGGACCGAATTAGCATTTCCAGCTAAGGGAACACCGCTAGCGCAGCTCAGCCACCAGCCAGCGATCGAATAGACTTGCAGGCCGCTGATGGGATCAATGGTCCCGCTGGTGACGGCATTGTTTGTCGCATCCAGGTGAACAAGGATTTTGCCGGCATAAGACTGCGTCATGTCATATTCGACAGGACCGTAGAGATCGATGCCGGATGAGCCTCCGAGGAGCATTCGGGCGCGGCGATTTTCTACGGCATCGCGCGCCGAAATAATTTCGCCTTTGTGGAACTGGCCTTGCGCGCCATGGCGATTGACCGTGTTCCATTGTTGATCAAGAGGATCTCCAGACCTGAGCATAATTTGTTATGGATAGAGGTCAGAATCCCAATAACCGCTCGGACCGCCGATCCAGTTTTGGGTGAGTTTAT
>JASHZU010000401.1 GCA_030042375.1 Verrucomicrobiia bacterium | reverse complement strand
AAAAGACGGCGGGCGCCGTTGAAAAGTTCGCCCGCCCGGTTTATTTATTACTGCCATGCTCGAAGATCGCGACTACATGCGCCAATCAGTTTACGAGCCACGGATTTCCTTCACCGTGGCCATCCTGATTGTCAACGCGATCGTCTTCATCATCGAATTGGCCACCTGCGGCTATCCCATAAGATTTGCAGAAAATAATTACTTCGCCTTAAGTCTGCCCGGACTTGAGCACGGATATCTCTGGCAACTGCTGACGTTTCAGTTCATGCATGCTGGCTTTTTGCATATTTTATTTAATTCCTGGGCGATTTACATGTTCGGCCGGCAAATCGAAGAAAGCCTGGGACCGGTCAAGTTTTTATCCCTCTATTTTTCCGGGGGAATTATTGGCGGCCTTTTTCAAATGCTCGGGGCGCTCGTATGGCCAAATCACTTTGGGGACGGCGTCGTTGGCGCTTCCGCCGGCGGAATGGCTTTAATCGCCGCTTACGCCACGCTTTATCCGGAAGAAGCCATCACGATGCTCTTTTACTTCTTCCCCATAACCATGCGCGCAAAATACTTCGGATGGGCCATTGGCATACTCTCTGTCTTTTGCATAATTTTCCCCAACTCCCCATTCACCTCAGTGTTCGGGGGCAATGTTGCCAATGGGGCACATTTGGGCGGCATCTTCACCGGTTTTATCTTCATCAAAATCATGCAGGGCCTGTGGCATTTCCCACAATGGCGGCTCACCTCGCGCCGCGCCGCCCCGCGTGAACTGGCGGCCAAGCCCGCCGGGGGAAAGTCCCTGTGGAGTTCAGCCAAAATTCCCCCTGCCGAAGACTTGACCCCTGACGAATACCTGCAAAAGGAGGTGGATCCCATCCTCGATAAGATTTCCGCCCGCGGCATCCAAAGCCTGACGCAACGCGAGCGCGACATCCTGGAAAAAGCGCGTTCAAAAATGAACAAGCGTTAAAAGACGCAAAAAGGGAAAGTTTGGCTGCGTCTGGCATTTCTGCCTTTTTAATTCTGCTTTTTTCTTTTACCATTGAGCCATGATTACGCGCTATTCCCGTCCGGAAATGAGGGCCATCTGGTCGGACGAAAATAAACTCAAAATCTGGCTGCAAATTGAATTGCTCGCCACCGAGGCGCTCGTTGCCGAAGGCGTCGTCCCCATGAAAGATTTTGAGAAAATCCAGGCCGGCGCGGACAAATGCTTTAACGACCTCAAATGGCTCGTCGAACGGCAAAAGGAGCTCGAAAAGACCCTCAACCACGATGTCATCGGCTTTACCACCGCCGTGGCCGAAAAAATCAATGACAAGGCTTCGCGCTGGTTTCATTTCGGACTTACCAGCAGCGATATCGTGGACACCGCGCTCGCCGTGCAAATGAAGCAAAGCGCAGAAATCCTCGTTGAGGACGTCAAGCAACTGCTGCCCATCATCGCCGCGCGCGCCCGGGAATTTCAGCTCACGCCTGGCATTGGCCGCAGCCATGGCATCCACGCCGAACCCACAACCTTTGGCCTCAAGCTCGCCCTCATGCGCGAAGAATTTAAGCGTGCGCTGGAACGCCTCGAACGCATCCGGGAAACCTGCGCCGTCGGGAAAATCTCCGGCGCCGTCGGCACCAGCGCGCATCTCTCGCCCGAAGTCGAGGATTTTGTCTGCGATAAACTCGGCCTGCGCCCCGCCCCCATCGCCACCCAGGTCGTCCAGCGCGACATCCACGCAGAATTTCAAATAGCCCTGGCCCTCGTCGGCGCAAGTATCGAACGCTGGTCGGTGGAATTTCGTCACCTGCAGCGCACCGAAGTCCTCGAAGCCGAGGAACCATTTGCCAAAGGCCAAAAAGGCTCCAGTGCCATGCCGCATAAACGCAACCCTATCACCTGGGAACGTCTCACTGGCCTCGCCCGCGTCCTACGCGGCAACGCCCTCGCTGCTCTCGAAAATGTCGCCCTCTGGCATGAACGCGATATTTCGCATTCGTCCGTCGAACGGATTATTTTCCCTGATTCCTGTACGTTGCTCGACTACATGTTTTCGCTTTTGAACCGGCTCATGACCGGCTTGCTGGTCTATCCCGAAAACATGAAGCGCAACCTCGACCTAAGCCTCGGCATGTGGAATTCACAGACCGTCCTGCTCGCCCTCATCAAAAAGGGCCTGACCCGCGAAGCCGCCTACGAACTCGTCCAGCGCGCCGCCATGAAAACCTGGGAAACGAAGCATGCCGGCCGCGACGATGCCAACTTCGTCGAAGCCCTAAAAGCCGACCCCGAAATCGCCAAACACTTCAAAAAAGGCGAACTCGAAAAACTCTGCTCCCTCGACTTCCATTTCAAGGAAGTGAAAAAGCGGTTCAAGAAGCTGGGAATATAGGTTGAAATTTTACGATGCAGGTTTGAACCACAGCAAGGAAATGGGTGAAACATATATAATTGTTTTATTCGCATTGTGGATGATTCTCATCTTTTCGGGAATGATCTGTATTGGTTTTTTTGTCGTTCATTACGTATATAATAAAAAGCAACTCCCAAACGAGGGTGCCTATCGAGTGATATATGCATTTCTTTCCAGACTGCCACGCTGGTTGAAATTTTTGTGGTGGTTTATATTGCTGTCATCAATTGCAGTCGCCTTAATAAATACGCTTCGAAAGTCTTAACGCGTAAATCGTATATCGCATATCGTAAATACCGTTATCCGTGTTCATCGGTGTTTATCCGTGGTTACTTCTCTGCGTCTCCGCGCCTCCGCCGTCAACTTTCAGATTTTTGCGGCATTGACACTCGCCCCCCATATCCCTACTTTCTTCCAGTAAAGACCACGCGCTTTACCCCGAACAACGGTTCGGGGATTTTTATTGTTATCGTTCGCAGTTGAGAAAAGTATGAACACCATCCTGGTTGGCGCCCAATGGGGCGACGAAGGCAAAGGCAAAATTATTGACGTCCTCACGGAAAAGGCAGACATTGTCGTCCGCTACGCTGGCGGCAACAACGCCGGGCACACCGTTTTCATTGGCAAAAATAAATACGTCCTCCACCTCGTCCCGTCTGGAATTTTGCG
>JASHZU010000008.1 GCA_030042375.1 Verrucomicrobiia bacterium | reverse complement strand
CAGGAACCATGAATTGGTTGAGGCGTTGTCATCATCCAGGACCGGCACGTTCACCGTTTCCATAACTTCGCCGGGCGGGAAAAGAATATTGGTTGAAACCGGAATGTAATTCTGCTCGGCCACCGCCGTACTATTGGTGGATACCGTGGAGAAGTTCACATAAATGTTGGTCCCGGCGGTGCCGCCGGTGCGAATAACTGTAATGGGCGCAACAATGCCGTTTTCATTGACCTGATAGGCAGCAGAGCTGAAGGTGAATGCGCCAGAACCGGCCATCGACAAACCATAAAGCTGAACAATATGGTCATAGGACTGGCTATTGAAGGTTGTAAACGCGCCGCCCAGGGTGATCAGGCCGTTGGCCGATTGCACCAAAACGGCATCGACTGCGCCATTGGCACCCGTGCCGAAATTAATCGAGGGATCGGTTGCGCCGTTTGGCATCAGCCGGGTGACACCGTTGCGAGTCACTCCGTTTGCCTGAGAGAACTGGCCCACAACCAGGATATTATTATCCGGCTGGAGAGTAATCGCATTCACCGAGTTGGTGCTGCCACCAACACTGGCGGTGAAATTGGTATCCATGGAACCATCGGTATTGAGGCGAATGATATTGTTTACCGCAGCTCCATTAAAGCTGGTGAAACTGCCGCCAACAAGAACGCGGCCATCCGGTTGAATGGCAATAGCACTGACAATACCATTTGTCGCCGCGCTTCCCGGATTGAAGGTGGCATCCAACGAACCATTCGAAGTCAACCGGGCGATGCCATTTACAGTTGTTCCGTTATAATGCACAAACGCACCGCCAATAAGAACATCCCCCGCCAAAACAGAATTTGTCGGATAGGGAACAACAGTCAAGACCGTGCCATCCGAGCCGGATCCCACAGCGAAACTGGTATCCACGGTGCCATTGGAATTTAAGCGCACGACACCGGGGCTAGAGACACTGTTGAGGCTGCCAAAGGCGCCAGCCGCGTAAATTTCCGGCACGCCGTTAACGAATGTCTGAGCCACGGAATAAACCGGCCCGTTCGCACCGTCACCCGGGTTGAAGCTCGTATCGACCGTGCCGTTGGTCATTAAGCGCGCGATATAATTCAGATTGACCCCGGCAATAGAAGTAAACTGGCCGCCAACTAAAATTCGGTTATCACTCTGGTTAAAAATAGTCTGCACGGTTCCATTGACATTCAGTTGGAAAGATTGGTCCAGTGACCCATCTGTATTCAAACGGACCAGGTTGTTTTCAGGCAATCCGTTGACCTCACTGAAGCTGCCGCCCACCAGAATGTCACCGGTGGATTGCAAGGCCAGCGAAAGCACTTCGCCGTTAATATTTGCGTTAAAGCCCGGGTTCGGCGAGCCGGGCGGCTGATTATAATTCTGCGCGTCCAGGATATTCACCTGGGCATTGGTAAATGCTCCCAGCGTTAGGTTGGTCGGATTATATAATTTAACGTTGAAATAAAATCCGGACGGCGCCGGGCCCGACAGCCCGTTATTCGTAATCGGCACCTCGAAACTGGCGCTGAGCTGGTTCGGCGCAAATGTCAGGACACCGCCGGTGATCGTATAATTTATATTCGAGAACGCGGTTCCATCCGCCGTAGCATAGTCCACATATGCCGGACCAGCCACACCGCCAGACCGGGCGACCGTAAGCGTGGCATAACTGCCAAGCTCATTGACCAGATAATTGGTATAAGTGAATTGGACCGAGCCATAGCTGTTGTTATTACTGATCACCATGGTGGCGTTGGTAATTGAATTGGTAATCGAGCCAGGCGCGCCTGGGAAATAAAAGAGTCCGGGATCACTGAAGGTGTTTAGCAGAGGATTATACAAACGAACGTAAAACTGTTTGTTCGTCCCCACCGCGCCACTATTGATAAGCGACAGCGTGACCGTCCTAGAGGACGCGTCGCCATTGTTCCAAGTCAATGTATTCGTCGCGCCGATGTAGTCTATTCCATTGAAAGCCGTCCCATTTGTTGTAGCGTACGTCACCGAGAGGGTGCCCTCATTGCCGCTAACGCGATTGACGGTAAAGCTAATGGTTCCAAAAGGAGGCGCCTCCTGACCGATATAGTTGGTTGCGCTTAAAGTGAGGTAGCCGGGGAAATTTGGATTAATGAGACGGAGCACTGCGTTGGAAACCCCCAGGGTAGCGCCGTTGCCTGGTGGCTGGAGATTGCGTAATTCCAGGTTAACCGTTTTCTCCGTGAAATTGGTATAGACTACTCCATGGTTGAAAACAGATACGCCAAAAGTATTAGTCAACTGATTTTCCAGGAAGGTCAATGTTGTAGCTTGGACGTCCTGGTAATCCGTGTTAGGAATGGCCGTTCCGCCATTGGGAGAATTGGTGGAATAAGTGACGTTAACGTTTCCGTAAGCCCCATTGTTTCGCACTACCGTAATGACGGGGCTTGAATTGGTGGCAATAAATGTGGAGGATTGAAAACCAAAAGTCCCGGCTTGCTGGCTGTTATCAATCAACGTGACCGGCGAACTGGAAGCTCCCAGCGCTTCACCCACGGCAATAT
The DNA here is from genome assembly GCA_030042375.1 of Verrucomicrobiia bacterium. Next base: position 2,726 of record JASHZU010000008.1, on the reverse strand, counting down.
CTTCACCACCTAAATATACCTGATCTTCGCCAGGCGGATTAGCCAATTGATATGTCGCTGTCAAATTGCCCGCGACATTGACATCCGGGAGGATGGTCACATTAACTTGCGACAAATCAACAATGCCGCCGGAGTAATAATTGCCAAAGAAATCATTTAGAAATCCGCTGTCTCCAGCCAAACCGTCTTCGTGCATGCGCGTACTGGGAGTTACGTAGTTCCAAGCGGGCCAATCCACCGGCGGAGCGGATTGGTAGGTAAAATCAGCGGCATTTTGTGCCGTGCCGCCCGCAATGGAAAAGTTGGCCGTCTCCGGCCCGAGGAATCCATTGGTGCGTATCAGGCTGACAAATTCAGTCACTTGATTGCGATTGGCCTGGTAACCCGTGGCACTGCTGGGCGCCAGCTCGAAATTGCCCGGCCCGGGGGTGGCACCGCCAATGAGACGGGCGATATTGCTTCGGTTCCGCACGCCGTCGCGCGCGTTGGGCTCGATGTTCTGCTCGTCCATGGAAAGCCACAAATTAGGGTCGTCAAAGCTTTCGGCAATACCTCGCTGCTGGTCAATCTGGTCGCGCGTGTCCTTATTGGCCTGGCCGCCACCAACCTCGTTGAAGCTGCCACCGATCATCACGCTGCCATCGCTTTGGATGCCCGAGGCGTAAACTCCCGGCGCGTCAAAAGAATACATTTTCGGCAATCCGGCAAACTGATTGTAAGTGGAATCCAGGAAGGACGTATCCACTGAGCCATCCAAATTCAAGCGCGCAAAACCCAGACGATGAGTACCGTTGTAGGAAGAGAATTGACCGCCGATGTAAATGGCATTGATAACCCTGGCCGTCACGTTCGTATTGCCGCCAAAAGTGTTTACATTGAATTTGAAGGCATCTTCATAATCAATGCTAAACACTGTGTCGTCCGCGCCCACTCCGGTGTAGAAATTCGTCGTATCCAGGCTGCCATCCGGGTTAAATTGCGCCAGGCGATTCTGGGAAATGGAATTGATATTCTCAAAGTCGCCGCCGGCAAGGATTTCACCATCCGGCTCCCAGGTCAAAGCATATACCGGCTGATCTGCCCCTGTGGTGGGGCTGAACGTTGTGTCCAATGCCCCGTTCGTATTAAAGACAGCGATGTTCTGATAACCCTGGCCGCTCACCGCAAAATTGCCGCCCACTACCACTTCGGGTACATAGGCAGCACTCGACACGACTGCCGAGTATTGCCAATTGGTTCCTGTCGGAATAAAACCTCCGGGATTGACCACCAACGTGATGGGTGTACTGCCAGGACCATAGGGAACGGTAAATGAGCCCACCGGTCCATTATTCCCGCTTGCGGTCATGCCGGTGTCATAAATGATATTTCCCCCGTATAATACTTGCATTTCATTGGTGGTGGGAAAAACGTAATCGACAGTAATAGTCCCAGTATCATTGTTATTGACGTTGAACGTTGTATCGCTTTCCTGAGGATTGCCACTGGTGGAAAATAAATTGGTGGAGAAGAGCATCGGCTCCTGTAAAGCCAGGGAATAGACCGGGCCGTTCAAGGTGCTTCCAGCATTAAATGTCTGGTCTACGGAACCATCGGTGTTCAACCGGACCAAATAATTTGCGGCTACACCATTGAACGAAGTGAAGTCGCCGCCTACCAGTACCTGGCCATTAGGTTGCACGGCCACAGCATAAATGGTCCCGCTGCCTCCATTAGCTTGCGCGCCGGAACCCGTCTGGAAGGTGCTATCAAGCGAGCCATTAAGATTTACACGGGCCACACCGTCAGCCTGCGAACCATTATAGGAAGTAAACGAACCGCCGATGACAAACTGCTGGTTATTCGGCGTGATGGCCACACAATTGACAGAATAGCCGTCACGAATATTTGCACCGCTGCCGGAATTGAAAGATTGATCGAGAATACCATTCGTGGTGATCAGGCAAATGCCATATTCATTGACACCGTTATAGGAATCGAAATCCCCCACGGCCAGGGTTTCATCATTCGTCAGCACGACCAGGCCGTTTACCTGGCCGTCGGTGCCGGGATTCGGATTGTCCTGCGGCGTCGTATTGATGGATGGAGCCATTTCGAGCCCCCAATCGATATTGTAATCTTCATCTACAGAACCCGCCGGAAATTGGCCGCCGCCGGGAGTAAAATTAGAACTGGCCGGAGCGCGATCTGCCAAGATCGTGACGGTGCATTGTGAAACCATGCCTGGATTTAGAATATTTCCATTATTATCAGTTTGATAAATGTCCAGGATGAAATCCTTGTCCAGAGTAACATTGCCATTGTCATAGACCGTGAACGTAATTGCCTGTGGATTGTAAGCTGCGTTGCCGGAACCGAAGTTTAGCGTGCCGCTTGTGGGGCTAATGATAAAATCAGAATTGGTTCCGAGGAGTCCGGAACCTACCGGTACTGCGTAATCAGATCCCGGTTGGAGAGGAAAGAAGTTATTGTCCTGCAAATTATCGCCTTTCACGAGGAAACCTTCATCCACCGTCCAATTACACGAGGTTGAGGCCGTGTTCGTTCCGGTACGGGTCACAAAAACCGTGATAGGCGTTCCCTTCCAATAGTTGGTGACGTCACGAGGCACACGGAAATTCGCCTTCATGAAGTTCAGGACGGCGTTCGTCGGCTGGATGTTCCAGACGACATTGGTCGTAATATTGGTCGAAACCCCTGTGACAATATTAGTTATTGTCTGATCA
>JASHZU010000400.1 GCA_030042375.1 Verrucomicrobiia bacterium | reverse complement strand
AGACGCTGCGCTACGGCGCCATCAAAATTGGCGATGCTTCAGGGATTGGGATATGGTAAGGTAGTTCCGGTCAAATGAAAAGTCCCTCTGCGAGAGCCATTGGTTTTTCGCTGGTGGAATTGCTGGTGGTCATCGCCACCATCGCTATTCTGGCGGCGATTTTGTTGCCGGTGCTATCCCAGGGTGAAAAAAAGGGGCAAGCGATTTCCTGCCTGAACAATCTTCGGCAACTTACGGTTGCCTGTAAAGTTTATGCCGACGAAAACAACGGAGAATTAGTTTCGAGCTGGCCGTGCGGCACCGGCAGCGAGCCGGTGAATCCCTATTCGTGGTGTCCGGGTTATGCCAATACAGAACCGAACACCACCGGGTATAATTATGGCCCGGACCCGCAATTCAGTTGCACCAACATTTATGCGTTGGAGCAAGGGGCCATTTGGAACTACGTGAAAGTGGCGAGCGTTTATCGCTGCCCCGCTGACCATCGCAATGTTGGCGGCTGGCCCGTCGTCCGAAGTTATTCCATGAATTCGTGGATGAACGGGACCAGTTTTGATGATCCCGTGGGAGATTTTTCGATGCCGGAGGGCGAAGACACCGTCAATTTTGTCTTTTTCCAGCGTGAAAACCAAATCACCCAGCCGGCCAATTTGTTTTGTCTTATCGACGAATCCGGCGAGACGATCAATGATTCGCTGTTTGTCGTCGATATGGGGCCTGACAGCAACCAAATGGCGGACCGGCCTTCGGAACGGCATGGCAGCGTGTATGAATTGACGTTTGCCGACGGCCATGGAGAAGCTATCAAATGGCAGGCGTCCCCTTCTGATTGGAATGATGATGACAACCCCGATTGGATGAAAATAAAAGGTATTACAACTGTTCCGAAATAAGGACCAGCACGCTCCAAAACCTTGTGGCAATTCGGCCAGTTCATGGAAAACAAACTTGCCCGCCCGTTTAGCTCGCCTATAATAGTGGCTGGCATTCCGGCCTTTGGCCGGTTGCAGTGGTTGCCAACGTAGCTCAGTTGGTAGAGCAGCGCTTTCGTAAAGCGCGGGTCGCTGGTTCAAGTCCAGTCGTTGGCTCCATTTATCTCAGTGACAAGTGGCGAGTGATAAGTGACAAGCCAAGTCGGAGAAGCTTCCTCGACAATTCCCAGTTCAGAAAAGAAAACGGCGGTCATAAGACCGCCGTTGCAGGGAAAATTTTAGTAAACCTTACGCCGTCGGAATCTTCAGTTTCTCGCCCACTGTAATCCGGTCGGTGTCGAGGGCGTTGGCGGATTTGAGGGCGGCCACGGTGATGCCGTGGGTTTTGGCGATATGCGAGAGGGTATCGCCGGACTTCACTAAATATACCGCCGCGCCGGTTGAGGAGGAACGTTCAACGGGCGTGGCGGTCTTTTTCTGAACCGTAGCAACAGGACCTGGTTGCGTCGGAACACTTGTTTGAGAAATTGTGGGCTCAGGCTGGGTTTGGGGAGCGGCCGGAACCGGGACCGTTTGCGCAGGCGTTTGGGTGGAATTATCGGGGATGTTCGCCGAGGATTTCTCGCTGACGCAACCTTCAATCAGGAGGCCCACAACGACGGCCACGCTGACAATGACCGCGGTCACGACGGTTTTCTTAAAGCGTTCCCGCCGGCGTTGTTCGATATCCAGCTTGAAACAGGACGGGATCTGAAACGGGTTCTGCGCGCTCATAATATATTATCGGACGGCTATAAGCATAGCCGATGCCAAATTATGAATTAGTTATCCTCCATGCGGCAGGCTGCCTCGGAAGGGCCGTTTTTATTGGGAAATAGTGCCTTATAGCGGGACAGTTGTCTAAAATCTGCAAAAGTGCTGCCGTTAAAGTCCTAAAGACCCAGCCTGACTTTATCAATAAAAACCAGCTTTCACGGCGAGCGAAGCCGGTAGAAACGGGCGGGATAACTGGCCCAATTGGGGTCGCTGAAATAGGACGAGCCGACGGTGAGGGTATTGGTCTGGATGGGCTGCCAATTGGGACTGGTGAGATTGGTGCAGGCGTCCACGATAACGGGGGCGTTGGTAGCCCAGGAGATAACAAAGCCGAATTGATTGGTCTGGATGCCGAAGGAGGGCTCGAAGCTCAGAATCGAAGGATAGGGCAGATACCAAGGGGCGATGGCGATGCCCTCCGTTGCGGAAAAGTTGGTCCAACCAGTGGTGCCCGGCAGATAATAGGCCGTCGCATTACTGTCCAGGTAGAATACCCCGGATCCAATTGATCCGGGAGCATTACCCATGAAATAGATTTTACTTAGGTTGCTGGTATAGGAAAAAACATAGTTCCCAATGGTGGTGACAGAGCTTGGGATCACAATATTGGTAAGGCTGTTGCATTCGGAGAACGTAGAATCTTCAATGGAGGTAACGCTGTCAGGAATGAGCACTTCCGACAGACTGGTGCAGTCACTGAACGTACCGTCAAGGGAGTTAATGCTGTCAGACAGGATAATGTTGGTCAGACTTAGGCACTCGTTGAACGCAGATGGTCCTAGCTCAGTAACGCTGTTGGGAAGCAGAACGCTACTTAGGCTGGAACACGCAGCAAACGCGCCCGGCCCGATATTGGTGACGCTCGTGGGAATAGTAATATTTTGCAGGCTAGTGCAGGAATAGAACGCTTGGCCCTCGATATTACTGACACCATTGGGGACAATAATACTACTCAAACTGAAGCAGTCTTGAAAGGCGCCAAATCCAATATCAGCAAGGCTGCCGGGAATGTTGACATTCGTTAGGCGGGTGCAATCAAAGAACATGTATTGACCAAGGCTGGTCAGACCATTCGAAAAGGTAACATTGGCCAGGCTGCTGCAACCGGAAAATGAATAAGTCCCCCAGTTGGTAATACTGGCAGGAATGGTGAGACTAGTAAGACTGCTGCAATTCGCGAAGGTCGCAAACCCAACGGAAGTCACGGTGTTCGGAAGTATAATATTGGTCAAGCCGGAGCAGCCATGAAAGAAATCATCCCCGATACTAGTTAAATTGGTGGGAATGTTGAAGGCTGTCAGGCTGGAGCAGCCGGCAAGTATCCCGCCCCCGATATTGGTGACACCGTTAGGAATGGTCACCTGGATTAAGCTTGCGCAATCAGCCAACGCAAAGCCACCAATACTCGTGAGGCTGTCAGGGAGGGTAATGTCGGTTAGGCTGCTGCAATCGGAGAATGTCTGATATCCAATGCTGGTAATACCATCGCAGATAATGACGTTGGTAAGCTCAGTGTCATTATCGAAAGCATAGTCCCCAATGCCGGTTACTGTTAGTCCTCCAATGATGCCCGGAATTGCGACGACGTTGTCGGATCCGGTGTACCCCGTAATCGTAATCGTATCATCATCATTTGTGACATACGTGAACTGCGCCTGCGCCATGATGGGAACGAACAGGAAAAAGAACAGAAGCAGCCATTTCATGGGGCAAAGTTTCTGATACACTTTAGTATATCAGCCTGATTTTATAGGATTTGTCAAGGAAACGGTTGTAACATTTCCAAGACAAAAGCAAACAGGCGGACCGTTTCCGGCCCGCCTGTCGCTGATTTCTAACTTTAAGATTATTCCGACTTCTGCGCTTCGTCCGCGGCGTCGAAGGCGTGTTGCAGGGCAACGAGGTCTTCGCCCGGCTTGAGCGAGTCGAGCAGTTTCTGCTCTTCCTTGAGCTGCTCGTCGGAGTAGTTGGCGGCCTTGATGGACAGGCCGATGCGGCGCTCGCCCTTGTCAATCTTGATGACACGGGCAGAAACATCCTGGCCCACCTTGAGCACGTTCTTGATTTTATCCACGCGCTCCTCGCTGATTTGCGAGATGTGCACGAGGCCGTCAATGTCATGCTGCAGGCCGATAAAGGCGCCGAAGCTCGCGAGCTTGGTGACCTTGCCCTGGACAAGGTCGCCGACCTTGTAAAGCTTCTCGATATTTTCCCACGGATCGGAGCCGAGCTGCTTGATACCGAGCGCAATGCGCTGGTTCGGACGATCGACTTCGAGCACCGTCGCCTCCACGTCATCGCCCTTCTTCATCACTTCGCTCGGGTGATTGATCTTGCGGGTCCAGGACATGTCGGACACGTGAATCATGCCGTCAATGCCTTCTTCCAGTTCCACAAACGCGCCGTAGCTGGTGAGGTTGCGCACCTTGCCTTTGACGCGTGAGCCGACCTGGTATTTGTCCGCGGCGCTGTCCCACGGATTGGATTCGAGCTGGCGAACGCCGAGGGAAATTTTCTGTTCCTCGCGATTGATGCCCAGCACGACCGCTTCGATCTCCTGGTCCTGTTTCAAAACGTCGCTCGGCTTGGCCACGCGTTTGGTCCAGGAAAGTTCCGTGACGTGAATGAGCCCTTCCACTCCGGGTTCGAGCTGCACAAACGCGCCGTACGGCACGAGGCTGACGACCTTGCCTTTGACCTTCGCGCTCACGGGATACTTCGTCTCGATGTTGTCCCAGGGATTGGACATCTTCTGCTTCAGGCCCAGGCTGACGCGTTCTTTTTCTTTGTTCACGTCGAGGACAACGACGTCAATTTCCTGGCCAACTTTCAAAAT
>JASHZU010000399.1 GCA_030042375.1 Verrucomicrobiia bacterium | reverse complement strand
GAAACCATAAGCTGCCTGTAAGACGGTGACGAGCGAAACGCCGCGTCCGATTGCCTCTACCATATTGGTATCTGGCAAAAAAAACCACAAACCGCCGTTGCCGGCTTCAACCGGAAAATGTGTCACCTGGACGGATAGCACCGGCGGGGCCTTGGTCAAACTTGTGCTGTCGCCAAGGCTTGCCTTGGATAAATAGGTGTCCATTACTGAATCCGTCACAAACGATGTTTTGACGTTTGAACTTTGCATTTTGGGAGCAAAATGTTTAACCGTCACGGTTGCGGTGCCCGCCGCCAAAATGACGATGGTTGCGGTGGCGACGACCGCTTGCGTTTTTGACCATGCTATAAGTTTCAATGCTCCTTTGACGATGGTCAGGGTTGATGCGGAAGCCGCCGCGCCTTTGGCAACGGCCACGGCTATGACGGATTTTGCCAGCGACGCGGGCGCTGCGTGGACAGAATTGGCCGAAATCGCGCCGGTAATGATGGCGGTGGTGGAAACGACGCCGCGCTTAAAGAAATATTTTCGCAATTTTTCCAGCGCGCGCAGGATGCGGCGTTGTGCGGCGGCTTCATTCATTTGCATGGTGGCCGCCACATCGCGGACGCTTTTTTCTTTGAAGAACCGCAGAATGACGGCGTCGCGGTCTTTCCTCCCCAGGCGCGCGAGCGCTTCATCCAGCAACGGCGAGAGTTCCTCCCAAACTGAATTTTCGATGGGTTCCGGCGATGTGGATTGCATGTAAGCCTCCTGTTCACGAAATTGACGGCGGCGTTCACCGCGCAGAAAACTCAGCGCCGTCAGCCGTGTCGTTTCATAGAGCCAGCCTTCCAGAATTATGCCTGAGCGCAGGCTGCCGCCCTTGCGCGCAAGAATGATAAATACAACCTGCGTGATTTCCTCGGCTTGCGCCGTGATACCGACATGGCGCAGGGCTGCCGAATAAACCAACGCGATGTGGCGTTGAACCAGTTCAGCAAAGGCTTCTTCCGAGCCATTCCGGGCATAATCGCACAGCAATTCCATGTCATTCGTGTCCGGCATCTGACTATTTATTGCCGATAACCGCGAAATCAGACATTTATTTTCTTATAATCCGGGAAGTTAATAGAAGCTCAGATTTGCAAACGTGGCGTTACAGGGCTTTTTTGGATCACCGCAAATCCGCAGGCCAATAAAGCCGGAATCGAAGGTGGTATCGTACACGTTCAAAATCCTGTTGTCATTTAGGCGGACTTCAATCTCTGATCCTTTGGCCACGACAGTAATTTTGGCCGATTGTCCCGGTGTGGCGAGGCCGCCCCGTTTAAACGTCGCCAGCGTGACTTCATCACCGGCCGTTCTTTTTATGACGGAAATATGACTGCCATTTTCTTTGGCCCAGGGAGTGCCATCTGGTACGAAGAGGACGAAATAACCGTTGTCGGCGTCCTGCATGCGAAGCGCGATGTCTGCATCGCGGTTGGTAGTGCCAGCAATTACTGACAAGGTCACGTTATGATATTGTTTGCTGGAGGCCAGAATGGCATCTCCTGTGATACTGTGAGCGTTGATTTCGCCATTCGCCCAGGCCCATTGGTCAACGTTACCACTTAAAATTGACCAGTCTTTTGGAATGCCCTGGACCGGTCTCACTTGGTTGCAAATGACAATGGTTATCACTGTGCCTGCCGTTAACAGCACAACCACACCGGTGACTGCGGCTATTTTTGCTTTTGTCCATGCCATAAGTTTTAATGCTCCTTTGATAAGGGTTAAGGTTGAAGTGGAGACGGCCGCACCTTTGGCAATGGCCGCCACCGTGGCCGATTGGGCCAAGGCTGCAGGTGCAAGAGATATCGAGTTTGCTGAAATTGCCCCGGCAATGACAGCGTTCGTTGAGGTCACGCCGCGTTTGCTGAAAAATTTCCGCAATTTTTCCACCGCGCGGTTCACGCGCATTTTGGCCGCGTCTTCGCTCGCGCCCAACGCCACACCGACTTCTTTGAAATTCCGGTTTTCGAAAAATCGCAGCACGAGGGCGTCGTGATCTTTTTTTTCTAATTTTCCCATGGCCGCGTCCAGTAATGGTGAGATTTGCGTCCAGGTTTCATCGGCTTCGCTTGTCGTCTCGTTTGTCATGCATTGCGCCTCCTGTTCGCGCCGCTGCCGACGATATTGCATCTTTAGCGCATTGGCGCTCGCGTACCGGGCCGTGCGGCAAAGCCAGCCTGCCAAAATCGTTTGATCGCCGAGCGAACCGGCCTTGCGCGCGAGGATAATGAAAACGGCCTGCGTGATTTCCTCCGCCAGATGGACGTTCTGCACTTGCCGCAGCGCCACGGAATAAACCAGGTTCACATGACGCGAGACCAGCATGGCAAAGGCGTCCTCGGAATTTTGCCGGGCATATTCACGCAGCAATGTCAGGTTGTCATCCATGGTTTATTGATATATTTACGCGAAAGCCGAAAGGTAACAGGTTTTTCTTGAAAAACTCGCGCAGATTTTTTTATTCGTTAAACTTCACGCGTGGCAAATCCCTTTATTCATTGGATTGAAGCCAAGGGTGTCTGGGCGCCATGGCTGTTTGTAGCGTTATTCATGGGCTCGTCGTTCCTCATGATTTGGCGGCTGGAAGCCATGAGCGCCAAAGGCTTTGAAGGAACCGTGCTGGGCACGCTCGTGATGCCCTACTGCTCCGGCCTGGGCAATTTGATTTATGCCTTCATTCTCGGCCAGGATGGTGGGAGTGGCGCGGACGTGATGACCAATTCCCTCGTCAATAATGTCACCGATATGACACTCGTGCTGGGCCTGCCGACCATTATCTGGGGCATACGCATCCTGCCGAAGGGTAAAAAGGATGCCAACGGGAAAAAATCCAAAAGCGCAGGCAAGACCCACGAACTGAATCGTCTCTCGCTCCTGCTCACGCTGACGGCGGTTTTGTTTTTTACCGGCGTGGTTTGGGCTCTGGGCCGCAAGGGCAGCCTGAACGTGAACGATGGGTTTGTCTTTATCGGCCTCTTTTTATTCTGGCAATGCATCCACGTCATCGAAGTTTTGAAATCAAACGTGCGCCAGGGGAAATCCCAGGGCTGGCTATGGCCGTTTGACCTGGTACTGCTGGCGATATGCGCCTACGGAATTTACGTAAGCACAGACTGGCTGGTGACGTGGATCCAAAATCGCCATATCGGTTTTATTAGTGCCAAATACCAGGGCTGGTTGAGCGGATGGCTCATGGTGCTCCCCAA
>JASHZU010000398.1 GCA_030042375.1 Verrucomicrobiia bacterium | reverse complement strand
AGATGGGATACGATTGGACATCCATCATCGTAATGTTATTGACGGAAATATTTTCCATTAAACCGCCATCTACTTCCTCCAGCGCCAGCCCGCGGCAATCGCGGAACGTGCAGTTGGAGATGGTAATATTGCGAAAGCCTCCGTTTGATTCCGTCCCGCATTTGATGCGGCCGGTCCCGCCTTTTTTCTCTTTCATCGTGCCGTCGAGCAGCGTGCCCACCTGAAAGCCCGATAGTTGGCAATTCACAATAGTCAGGTTTTCTGTCGCTACAAGTCTGCCCAGGGCGTAAGTACTCTTCGGGCAAAGGCCGTCGTCGTTGGGCGAATTAATCCGGCAATTGGAAACCATTGTGTTGCGGCAACAATCAATATCAATCCCGTCGCGGTCGGTGTCCATGGTGACATTGTCTACGGTCATATTGTCGCAACCGGTCGCCAAAATGGCGAAATGCCCGCCATGATAAATCGTGATATCGCGAATCAAAACATTGCGGCACAGCTTGAGCCCAATCGCTTTGTTGCCGAGGCGGATGGGGGGATAGGCTTTGCCGTCATTCATACCGCCGTTTTCATTCCACGTCGTGAATCCGCACATGTGATCCAGCAATCCATCGCTGCGCACGAGGCCGCCGCCGCTAATCATTCCCTGGCCGGTGATGGAAATATTTGTCAGGCCTACACCCCAAATCAGGCTGTTGTGGAAATAACAGTGCCCGCCGTCCTGGTAGGGATTATTGGTCCACGGCTCGGTCTCGTCGTAAGCGTTCATGTTTTGCGGCGCGCCGAGGATGGTCGCGCCCGCATCAATGAGTAGATGAATATTATCCTTCAAATGGATCGAACCGCTTAAATAAGTTCCCGCCGGGAAATACACTGTGCCACCGCCTGTTTCCGCGCAGGCATCGATCGCCTCATTAATGGCAGGAGTGTCCAGAGTTTTGCCATCGCCCGTAGCGCCGTAGGTGCGTACGTTAAAAAAACTGATGCCTTCGTCATCCGCGATGGCGGAAACAACTAATGAGAATAGAAAGACTAATGCGGTGGCCAGGATGGCGCGGGGGCTGGAAGGGATTTCCATGGGACGTTTGTATAGTGGAATACTAGTATCCTCACAAGTTTGATTTCGTTCTAGAACTAGGAATGTCAGGAAAACCTCCCGTTTTCGATATTATTGAGGCTTTTTTTTGGTGATTATGGCCCGTTCCTTGCTCTTTCTGAGCCAAATGGAAAATCCGTTGGACTTTCGTTATACTGCGGCCCCGCGCCGCACGCTGGTTGATTTGTGGCCATGGCTGGGCGTATTGCTGGTGCTGCTGATGGTGGGGCAGATCCGGTACCGGCTGCTGGACATGCCGCTGGAGCGGGATGAGGGCGAATACGCCTACGCGGGCCAATTGCTCCTCCAAGGCATTCCGCCGTATGACCTGGCGTGGAACATGAAATTGCCCGGCACCTATTTCGCCTACGCATTGGGCATGTCTATTTTCGGGCAAAGCATTGCAGGAATCCACGCCACGCTCATGGTTGTCAACAGCCTGACGATTATTTTTGTTTTTCTGCTCGCGCGAAAATTGTTTGGCGCAACCGCCGGCCTGTTCGCCTGCGCCACGTTTGGCGTTTTGTCGGTCAGCCCTGTGGTCATGGGAATGGCTGCGCATGCCAACCAGTTCGTCCTCCTGTTCGCAATTCCCGCAACGCTCCTGCTATGGAACGCCGAAGAATCCCACGATACCGGCAAGTTGTTCTATAGCGGAATCCTCTACGGTCTCGCTTTTTTGATGAAACAGCAGGGCATTTGCTTCTGCCTTTTTGCTGTGGCCGCGGTGATGGGCAACGCCATTAAAAACAAAGCGCTTTTCAGCCCCACCTGCTTCAAAAAGCTTTTCGCCCTGGGCTTCGGGATGCTGATGCCAGTTGGATTGGCATGCCTTTACCTGAAGTACGCCGGGGTCTTCCCCAAATTCTGGTTCTGGACGTACACCTACGCCTCGTCTTATGTCACGGAAGTGAACCCGCACGAAGGCCTGATGAGGCTTTCCGATTACGCTCACAAGAAATGGCCCATCTATTTCGGCTTTTTGGGATTCATTCTGGTCAGTTTGCCTTTCGTGCTGCGGGACCGCGCATATCGGAACCAAATCCTTTTTGCCACCGCATTTTCGTTCTTTTCGATCTTGGCGACGGCGATTGGCCTGGATTTTCGCGAGCATTACTTTGTCCTTTTGCTCCCGGCGCTGGCGATGTTTGTGGGCATGGCGGTGGTTTCCCTGCAATTCGCCACAGAGAAAAATTTTTTCAAAGTAGTGCCGCCGTTGCTCTGTCTTTTGGTTTTGGGCTGGTCGGTGTACCAGCAGCGCGAGTTCTTTTTCCAGCTGCCCGCCAATGCCATCAGCCGGATTATTTATACTGGCGATGCGCCGTTTACCGACATGGCGGCTGTGGGCGATTACATCCGGGACCATTCCAAGACCAAGGAGACGGTGGCGGTCATCGGCTCGGAGCCGGAGATTTACTTTTATGCGCAACGGCATTCGGCCACAGGCTATATGTACATGTATCCGCTGATGGAGCCGCAGCCGTACGCGCAGCAAATGCAGAAGGAAATGATCAGCGAGATTGAATTGACCAAGCCGGAGTATCTTGTCCTGGTTCCCAATCCCGATTCATGGGACGTCCGGCCATCGTCCGACCAAACGATTTTCAAGTGGTTCTCCCAGTACGCCGGCAAGCAGTACAAGATGGTGGCCGACGATGATGGAGTCCTGCGGGACAATTCCACCAATCAAATCGCGTCCGCCAGTTCCCGCGCCAAAGTCGAACCGTTGACCATCGACATCTTCAAGCGCAACCCGACGGCGCTCTAAACGATTTATACCGCCAGTTCCCGCTCGGTCTTGAGCCGCAATTGTCCACACGCAGCATCAATGTCGTGGCCTTTTTCACGGCGCAGGGTGGCGGTGACATTTTGCTTTTCGAGCGCTTCGAGGAAGCGTTCGCAAACGTCTTCGGCAGGGCGTTCCCACGGCAGGCCTTCCACGGTGTTGTAGGGAATAAGATTTACTTTCGCAAAAATCTTTTTGGCGAGCGCGGCGAGTGGTTTCGTTTGTTCGATGGAATCGTTCACGCCGGCAATCAAAATATATTCCAGCGTCATCATGCGGCCCTTTTTGGCCTGGTATTCTTCACAAGCGGCGACGAGTTCCTTGAGCGGATATTTTTTGTTCACGGGCATGATTTTACCGCGCACGTCGTCGGTGGCGCCGTGCAGGGAAATCGCGAGGCGAAATTGCAACGGCTCATCCGCCAGCTTGCGGATTTGTGGGGCCAGGCCGCTGGTGGAGATGGTGATCTTGCGCGCGCCAATGCCGCCGCCCCACGGCGCATTTAAAATTTTCAGCGCTGCAAGCAGGTTATCGTAATTCGCCAGCGGCTCGCCCATGCCCATGACGACGATGTTGTCCACGGCGCGGCCGGTTTCTTTGGACGATGACTCTTGCGCCCGCTCGACGGCGAGGACCTGTTCGATGATTTCGCCGGGTTGCAGGTTGCGTTTCCAGCCGTCCAGGCCGCTGGCGCAGAATTTGCAGCCGTAGGCGCAACCGACCTGCGTGGAAATGCAGAGGGTATGGCGGTCGCTGGCCTCGCCGTACAGGGCGGGATTGGCGGGAATGAGAACGCTCTCGATGAGCGAGTGATCGGCCAGCCGCCAGAGAAATTTTCGCGTGGTGTCCGGTGAGCCCTGTTTGCGGACCAGTTCCATGGCCTGTAGCGAAAAATGTTCGCGCAGTTTCTCACGCAGGCCTTTCGGCAGATTGGTCATGGCGTCCCAACTGTTGACGCGGCGGGTGTAGAGCCAATCGAGCAGTTGCGCGACGCGATAGACGGGCTCGCCCCACATTTTGAATTGGGCTTCCAATTCCTCGCGGGTCAATGATTTGATGTCAGGCAACATTTAGCAACAATACTAAATTAAAAATGAAAAAAGAACAGAACATCCAAATTCCAACGCCCAATTGGAGGGCGTGTTATTCCGGTGGCGCCGGATGACCATCTATAACGGTACCGTTATGGCAATCGTTAATTTCTTCCAAAACATTGCTTGACAAGAAGGGCGTACGGTCGCATCTATGGGTTCAGGTTCACGAAGGGTTCCTAAAACTTCACGGCGGGGGATGAAAACTGTGGAAAACGAAGGCAACAAAATTATGAAGACCATCAAATCCCTGCCCTGCATCTTTGCGGCGATAACTGCGCTGGCATTTTTTACACCGAACGCCAAAGCGATCCTCACACCGGGCATTGCAATCACCACTAACTTCAGCGCCTTGTCGGTGTCCATCACGGTGATTACCAACGGGCCGGAGTTCGTGTCCGGCTCCGGGCGTACGTTAACCGGCGTTATCGGGAAATCGACGATCAATAACACTTTTTTGTTAAATCTTTTTGGACATTGGGCCAACACGAACTGGCCGTCGGGGTCCAAGCTGGAGATTAGCTGGGACTTGAATCAAGGAACCAACGGCGGCGATGTCGTAGTGACGGATAAAACGGGAACAAACGTGCTCTATGATGCCAGTGCCGGAACGAATAATTATTTTATCGTATATTATTTTTTGGATCCCGGCGCCAGTTACTTAAAAGGCACGGCGACCGGCACCAACATAATCAACCCCGAAAGTGCCTCCAACTCCTACAGCAGTTTTACCTATACCACTTATGATGACGGGTATTGCGAGCTTTTGGATAATAATGTTTATCTTCCTTATACGGACCTTTACCTTTTTGGAGGGGCGACCGTTACCTTCACCCAGAACTGGAGCACCCAAAACGTCCCGACGACCTGGAGCGGAAAAGCCGATTTAACGTCTGCGGACAATGCCAACAACTGGTTTCTCGACATCCAATACACCACCGCCAGTGGAACCGTCGATACCAGCGGCAGCGGCAAAGGCTTAAACAATTACTTCTATGGCCCATAGCTTTTTGTGAATGCCATTACGCTGCGCCTGCCGGGCAACAAGGCGCGGTGAAATCCATCCAGCGCCAAGAGGTCGAAAAGCAGAAGGTTTTATTCCGAATAACCAAAGGCCCGGCAATACGGCGCCAGCTTCGCCTGTACGGGGGCAAGCGCAGCGGCATAACGTTCCCAGCGGCCTACCGCACGTTTGTAAACCGGCTGCGTCACGTCGTGATAGGTCGGGGCGTAGAGCACCTTGCGTCGCGCGGTTTCATGGGAGTGCGCCTGGCCTTGGTCCCATTTCAGGCCAAGAAATTCTGTCACCCTGCGCCCCTCCTTATCCACATCCGCCACCACGTCTTCGTAGCGTGATTCAATCCAGTCAAACCCGCCCAATTCGCGCAGCCGCAGCCAGACATCCATCAAGTCCGCATAATGTTTGGCGGTGCGTTCGAGGGTTAAAAAGTTCGCGTTCGTCGCGTTGAGCATGATGTTCAGGAAAAAGCAACTGATGATCACGTCACGCGGATCGCGCAGGGCGATGATGACTTTCAATTCCGGAAATACCCTCAACCAGACATTGAGAGACATCGTGGGCGATGGATTTTTGTCCACCAACACCCGTTGCGCCGGCTCGCCGGGCACTTCGCGCAGGAGGCTTTTGATATAGCGCTGGCGCATCTCGCGCCGGAGAGGGGCGGACAGCGCATCCAATTGATCGGCGACTTTCGGCGTCGGTTTGTAAACAATTTGTTTCTCCACCTCCTGAGAAAAAGACGTCGGTTCGTCGAATGCCAGGACTTCGGGATTGGCATCGAGCACCTGTTCCAACAACGTCGTGCCGCTGCGTGGATGACCGCCGAGAAAGGCCACCTGATATTTTTCCTTGGATGCCGGCGGCTCCTGCCGCCAGCGCCGGATCATTTCCGGCGTCAAATCCGCGAGCTGTTGCCGCCGCCACCGGTCTCTTTCATCATAACCTTTTTCCAGCAACCCGATGTCGGTGATGGTGTGCACCTGGGCCTTGGAATTGACCAGCCAGCGCATCGCTTCATCATATTGGCCCAACTGGTCCAGGACCACTCCGAGCAGGTGCGGCGCGGCGTATTTCACATAGGGATATTGCGGGCCGTCCTTAATCAAATCGCGCAAGGCCGTTTCCGCTTCCGGGTTCCTTTTTTTCCGGTGCAGCAAGAGCGCCCGGAAATATCTGGCCTGGTCATCCCGTGGATGCCTCGCCAGAATCGCCTCGACACATTCCCATGCCTCATCCAGCCGCCGCTCTTTTTCCAGCCAGACCGCCAGGTTGATGCTGGCATCGACATCGTCCGGGTCGGCGGCCACTGCTTGTTCGTAGCAGGTACGGGCGTCATCCAGTTGTCGGAGGCGTTCATATTGCTGCGCGGTCATGCACAACAGGGGAGCGTTCCCGGGCGCGAGTTCCCTCACCCGGCGGTAAGCCAGGTTGGCCTGGGCGAAATCGAGTTCGGCTGTCGCGGCGTTGCCCAGCTCCAGCCACAACTGCGCCACCCCCGGATAGTGCCGCACCAGGTCGCGATAACTGGACAAGGCCGGCCCCGTCCGGCCGCCGAGCAGCTGCTCCTGCGCCTTTTGCCAGCGTCCAAGAGCTCGAGGATTGCGCTGAAACTTTGCCGCGCTGTCATTCATCTACTCATGAAATCCCATAAGCCCGCATCGGTGCAAGCCAAACCGAAAGAGGCCCGGCTATTTCAGGTTGAGGACGGGAGGTTGAATCGTGCCTGGTCAAAGCCTGGATGTGCGGAAGGGACGATTTTACATTTTTTTCGTTGACTGTTTTAAAAGAGCCCTTTACAACCTGTCGCCAATTCGCTTGATAACAAGCTTGAATTAAATCACAAACGGCAATAATCAACCAACCGACTGAAAGGGAAATAGAATGAGAAGAATCAATCAAAAATTAATGGCAGGTTCCGTGATGATGGCGTTTTTGACCCTCGGGGCAGGCGGCCTTCACGCCCAGGTAACCAATCTGGCTACAATCACCGCGACCGCTCAAGTGCAGAGTCCATATAATTATAGCTATAATAATAAAACCCACATCGGCACTTACACATTGCCATCTCCCATCAAAGTGACCCTTGACACGAAACAACTCCTGGCGAGAATGGCATTGGCAGAAAACGCGGAGGGAAATTATACGGCAGGCACCACTTTCCCCTCGGGTGCAAAACTGGTGGCGATTAGTGAGGACAACGGTGCTGATTTCCAGGTGTTGAGTTCGAAAGACGTCTTCCTCGTGGATGTTTCGGATCTCCTGTCCGTCACAAATCCGGATGATATTAATGTTGAAAGTGGAAAAGCC
>JASHZU010000050.1 GCA_030042375.1 Verrucomicrobiia bacterium | reverse complement strand
TGGTACGTCCACGGGCAACTTAATTATTTCAAATGGCTTGGTGAACTGCCAGGGGCCAATTTCGATGGGACCCAATGTTGGGGGCACGAGCAGCGGCAATATTAGTTTCCTCGGAGGTGGCACACTGCTCATGGGGCCCAACAGTTACATCGGCGTGCTGACCAATCCCGTTACCAGCCTTACCATGGCCACTGGCGCAGTTTTGTCCGTCAGCATTCCGTCGGTTGCCTACACCAATATCTGCGTATCGAATCTGAATTGGGCCACCCCTGATAATGGCATGACTATTTCCGTTGCTGCGATGCCTTCCGGCATCACTAACGGCGTGGTATTCCCGCTTCTTAATTTTTCTGGGACGATGACCGGGACATTCACCGACCCTTTCTTAAATCTGCCGGCTGGATACCAGGGATACTTGTCGCTTGCATCGCAGTCCCCAGGGAACACCATATTTTTGACCATAACTAACGGCGCTGGTATCGGAAAAGGTGGTGTAAATTATTTGAACAATGCCGACTTTGCATTGGGATCAACAAACTGGACGGCCGCTGGTGGCGCATCTATCGTCTCGACCAATTCGACTTACCCAAACACCGGCACATGCTCCAGCGATACCCGCAACGTCGTACCTTTACCGGGTAACTCAGGCACGAATGTGGCCGAACTAACCGGGAGTTTTGTCTCCGGTGGCAGCATTAATACTTGGAGCCAGAATGTGGCGGTTCAGGCAGGTGCCATGTTCACGGCAGGCGGCGATACCTACGTGGCGCATGAAGATATGATGTCAGGTGCCGACAGCTTTTATTATGAGCTGGATTTCCTTAACAGCACCGGAGGCTTGGTCGCTGCATACGAATCAACCATTGTTTCCAACCTGACCTGCGGTGAGACGTCGCCATTCGCTCTGGATACATGGAATCTCCTTGGCATAACCAACAGAATGCAGGTGACGGGCGGCGTCAATACCGGCGTGACGATTGGTAGTGTCCCTGTGAATATCCAGGTACCCCCTCAAACCGCAACTGCCACATTTAAGGCGGTGTTTGTCCAACGCAACGCTACTGACCCCGGCGCTGTCTATTTTTCCGGTGCTAATTTGGGTTGGATTACGAATGCGGTGGGGCCGGTTGTCTCGTCTGGCTCATCTGACTTAATTACGCTTTGCACCAACACGGCGATGACCTGCACCGCATCGTCTTCTGAGACAACCATCAGCAGCGTCCAAGTCATTGCGAAAACAACAACCTTGGCCTATCCCACCGCCGTAACGAATACCACCATCTATAATGTTGGGTCGTCCGGCCTGACGGTCAGCGGCATCGGTACCCCAACGGTCAGTATCAGCCTCGCTCTGGCAACGAACACCATTTATCCCTCCGTCATCGTTTCCGCAACCGATGCTGATGGGCTGACAGCTTCAGCGACCAATAACTTTGATACATTGGTGCCTAATCTCGTGATTGAAGGCTCTGATTTCAATTTCTCCAGCGGCCAGTTCTTTGATACTCCGGCTAACGGCGGATTGGCCCTTTACACGAATCAAGTTGGGACTGCGGAAATTGACGAGCAGAAAGCTGCGCGAACCGCCCCTGAAAGTTATTATCGTCCCGATGATGCCGTGATTATGCAAAACGCTAATCCGGGCTTGGGTACTCCTCCCTCGTTAACCGAGCAAAAATTCATCACGGCTTTGGCCAATGGCGACACTAATGATGTAGAACAGGAAGTCGGCTACAATACGCCGGGAGATTGGTTGAATTATACCAGGACCTATGGCTCGGGCGGCTCAGCTCCCTCTGGGACATATAATGTCTGGTGTTATATGGCGTACGATGAGGCAGGTATCCAGGAATCCCTTTCCCAGGTCACCAGCGCGGCCAACCAGACCGGCCAGACGACGAACTTCCTGGGCAATTTCGGCTCAGCGTCCTTGTCTGACAACGGCTATAACAACTTCGTCTATGTGCCCCTGTTGGATCAGTACGGAAATATGGCGACGGTAACGCTGAATGCCGGACAACAGACTCTAAAGGGCACAGTGGTGGGCAATCCCAACATTGGCTTCTATATGTTGGTGCCTGTGGCACCCGATTATAGCCCTAAACTGTTGCAGGTTAATCCAAATGGAAGCACTCCATTCCAGGCAACAAATAACTTCACGTTCACGGTTGGTCCTGCCCAGGGCGCTAGCATTACTAACAGCGGCATCCAATTGTATATCAATGGCGTGAATGTCACTTCTGGGGCAACGTTGACCTACAATGCTGCATCCGGGGATTGGACCGTTACTTATACGATCCAGTCAAATCAGGTCTATACGGCATCCTTGACCGTAACGAACACCGCCGGGAATGGAATAAGCTATTCGAACAGTTTCGATACCTTTAATATAAATAACTATCAATGGGAGGCGGTTGATTATGACTTTAGCACAAACGTCTCCGTAGTGTACGGAACGCCAGGGACCGATGGCAACGGCTGGAACTCTGACCTGTTCATTGATAATCCTGTGCCTACTGGCGACACCAATGGTCTCAACGGACAAGTTCTGGCGACGAATAGTTACTTCTTATATCCCGCTGACTGGTTCCCGGGAAATCCCGATCCTTCCGGCCTTGGTTCTCAGCCTCAGGAAAGTGTTGACGTATATTATACCAACGCACCGGGGATTGGACATGCCTACCGGGCAGACTTTGTGGGGACAGAAATAACAACTGGGGACTACCTGCGTCCGAAATTTGTCGCCGCTCAGGCAGAATTTAACGACCCCGCCATCTGTGAATTTGACCTTGGCTGGTTTAACACCGGTTTCTGGGCAAATTATACCCGCGATTATCCCACCAATACGTATTATGTTTGGGCGCGATTGGCCGGTGGCGCAGGTGCATTCAGTGGCACGACACTGAGCCTCGTTACCAGCGGGGTTGAGACTTCGAACCAAACCACTGAGGTATTAGGCTCGTTCGCCGATCCCAATGCGGCAGGATGGCAGGTTTGGCATTGGATTCCTTTGTTGGATACCAATGGTAACATGGTTCCAGTGACCCTCGATGGCAGAGCCACACTTAGGCTCACTAGCGGCAACAATCTGAATGCTGAATTCTTCATGCTGGTTCAAGCACCCTTGGTGCCGTTCCCGGTTACCGCTTCCCAAGTAGGAGCGGACGTTCAAATATCTTTCCCAACCCTATCTGGCCACAACTACACGCTCTACCATTCGAGCGTCCTCCCGGGCAGTTGGACTCAGGTAGGCAGCCCAATTGCGGGCAATGGCTCTGTCGAGTCTGTCTTGGAGCCGACGTCCGGTACTCAGGGCTTCTACATAATTGAGGCCCAGTAAGCAACCGTACCCGGCAAAAGAAAACGTTATAAAAGATGAAGATAAAGGCAAAAATTAAACATCAGGACATTCTGGCGGGTCGAGTGACCCGCCGGATGCCTGCCAGTTCCAGGGGATTTACCCTCATTGAATTGCTTGTCGTTATTGCCATCATCGCCATTCTCGCGGCGATATTGCTGCCTGTTCTGGCACTGGCCAGAAAAAAGGCGGAGGGAATTCAATGCCTGAACAACCTGAAACAATTAAATACCGCTTGGATAATGTATGCTGCGGATAACCAGGGGCATCTCGTGAGGAACGCCGATGAAGCATCATTGAATAATCTTACGGGTTATAATGATCCGTCCCTGGTAAATGGCACTAATGCCCAATGGTGTCCTGGAAGACAGGATGAAGCAGAGCTGAATGGTGTGCTCTATCTCAGTCCCAACGGCACTATGCCGTCTCAGGATGCTGGTTATCTATGGATTGAAGTTGGATTGCTTTATCCGTATGTTAATAATGTTAAAACTTATAAATGCCCGGCGGATCTCGGCTTTGTTTTGTTTGGTGGCCAGCAGTTGCCCCATGTTCGCAGTTATTCCATGAATGGCTGTCTGGGTCCAGTGACGCCTTGGAACAATGATATGTCACCGTATTATTACTACACTGAAGCTTCACTGCGTGTTCCCGGCCCCGCCAATCTGATGGTTTTTCTTGATGAGGATCCTGGGAGCATCAATGATGGTTATTTTCTAGATGCCCCTGATTTGAGCTCGTGGTATGATTACCCCGGCATCAGCCATGATGACGCCTCTGGGATGGGCTTTGCAGATGGACAAGCAGAAATGCACCGATGGCGCGACGGCGCAGTGTTGGACGATGGCAAAGGTCCTACTGGCGGCACACCGCAACAAACTCCGCCCTCGGATTTTAACTGGATACAGAGTGTGATCTCTGTTCTGGCCGTGGATTACTAAAGGCGAATGCGCGAATTGTTTTGCTTGCAAGCTGGACAACGCGCAAGCATAGCGTTTTTCCTCTTCATTTTCCTCTCGGTTTCTGGTTTAAGGGCCGACCAATATGACGCGTTGCGCCAATATTGGGATAATTATCTGGCCGCCAACGCCGGCAGCGCCTCCAGTGTCGCCGCCAATGCCAACAGCTTGTGGAGTTCGATGGATACCAGTTCCGGCCGTTCAGATGTATGGAGCTATCTCCCGTTGGGCAGTGATTCTGCAAACCTCACCACAACCTATCAGCAATTGGAGCAAATGGCTCTGGCCTATTACATGCCTGGCTCCTCATTGCAGGGGAATATCAGTTTGGCACAGGCCATTAAGGGCGGCTTGGATTTTGTCTCTACCAATTATTATACCCCCACCACATCCGAATACGGAAAC
>JASHZU010000397.1 GCA_030042375.1 Verrucomicrobiia bacterium | reverse complement strand
GTCGTTGGCAGCGACGACAAGAATGACGATGTCCGTCACGTTCGCGCCGCGCGCGCGCATGGAGCTGAAAGCGGCATGGCCCGGGGTATCGAGAAACGTGATTTGCGCGAGTTCGTTTTTGCGCTCGGGATGCGGCACGGAAATGGTGTAGGCGCCGATGTGCTGCGTGATGCCGCCGGCTTCGCCCGCGGCGACATTGGTCTTGCGGATGACATCCAGCAGGCTCGTCTTGCCGTGGTCAACGTGGCCCATGATGGTGACGACCGGCGCGCGAGGCTTGAGCTGCTCCGGCTTGTCTTCGAAATCCAGTTCGACTTTTTTCTCGACCGCGTGGACCACGCCGGCGCCGCGCTCGCGCTTTTCTACTTCAAAACGGAAGCCGTACTTGGCGCAGATTTGGCGCGCGATTTTTTCATCAATCGCCTGGTTGACCGTGGCAAACACGCCGAGCTTCATCAGATCGCCGATGATAATAAACGGCTTTTGTTTCAGCGAATTGGCCAGGTCGCGGACGATGATCGGCGGCTTGATGGTGATAATCTCGCCGGTTTCCGGCGCGACAAATTTGGGCGCTGCCGGGGCCGCCGGAGCGGCGGGCTTGCCCGGTTCGCGCGGAGGCGGACGGCGGTCACGATCCGTCGGTGCGCCCGGAGGGCCTCCGGGCCTGACACCGCGAATGTCTCCACGCCGGGTAAATTCCGTCTTGGTTTGGTCCGTCGGCCGGGAGATAAATCTCGTATCGCCCTGTTTCTGCGCGGGCTTTTGCGGCAGTTGGATAAAGCCCACTTTCTCGCCCAACTTCGGTCCGGCCGGTTTAGGCGGGGGTGGCGGAGGCGCGGCGGGCTTCGGTTTTTCGATAACCGGCGCAGGCGGCGGTGGCACTGCCTCGACTTTGGCCTCGACTACCGGTTGCGGTTCCGGAGCAGGCGGAGGCGGGGGTGGCGCGGAAATGATTTTGATTTCGTCGTCGACCGGCGCGGGCTTGGGTTTTTCTTCAACCTTTGGCGCGGCAAATTTGGCGGCGAGATCGGGCCGGTCTTTGAGGAGTTCTTCTTCGAGCCAGCCGGCGGAAATTTTATCCAGCGAGCTGGAGGGGACTTTGGCGGCGGTAATGCCCAGCGACTTGGCTTTCTCGAGAATTTCTTTGTTCTCGAGGCCATATTTCTTCGCTATATCGTAAATACGAACGGGCATAAATTACTTTCTTCGCCGCCAGCCGGAATGTGCAATTGGCCTTCATGGCTAAATCGCAAAAACAGTTATGTTTCCGGCCAGCGTCATAAAATCATCCGGCGACAGCAGCGGCGGCCGGGCCGCCACTCAGGTCAATCTTGCGGCGTTCCGCTTCCGCGCGCGCTGTCTTTAAAATTTCTCCCGCCTTGTCGCCAATCTGCGGAATGCTGCTCAAATCGCTTTCATCGGCGGACAGGATGTCCTCCAGCCGCGTCAGGCCGGCATGAACCAGCGCATCGGCCTGTTCGCCGGTGAGGCCGGGAATGGCCGCGAGCGCCTGGATAGCTTCGGCGACCTTTTCTTCAAAGCCCTTGGTCACGACTTCTTCTGCGTCAATGTCCACTTCCCAGCCGGTCAGCTTGGACGTCAGGCGCGCGTTTTGGCCGCGCTTGCCGATGGCGAGCGACAACTGGTCTTCCGCTACTAAAATGTTCAGGCGCTTTTTCGGCTCATCCACATCGATGCTCTTCAACTTGGCGGGTTCGAGGGCCTTCGTCACAAAGGCACGAATATCGGATGACCAGGGAATGACGTCCACTTTTTCGTTGTTCAATTCGCGGACGATATTTTTGACGCGCTGGCCGCGCATGCCTACGCAGGCGCCGACCGGGTCCACTTTGGGGTCGCGTGAATAGACGGCCATCTTGGTACGGAAACCCGGTTCGCGGGCGATGCCTTTGATTTCAATGGTACCGTCGCTGATTTCCGAAACTTCCACCTGGAAAAGCTTGATGATAAAGCGCGGGTCGGCGCGGGAGAGGATGATTTCCGGCCCATGCGGGCCTTCTTCCACGGCTTTGACGTAGCAACGGATGCGCTCGCCTACCTGGTATTCTTCGGTGGGAACGCGCTCGCGATTGGGCAAAAGCGCCTCGTACTTGCCAAGGTCCAGGATGACATCGGAACGATCAAAACGCCGGACGGTGCCGCTGACGATATCGCCAACGCGGTCTTTAAATTCGGTGAAGATGAGGGATTTTTCCGCCTGCCGGATTTTTTGCATCAGAGCCTGCTTGGCGTATTGCGATGCGATGCGGCCAAAGCCGGTGGGAGTGACTTCCTTTTCTACTTCGTCACCTACGTTGGCATCCGGCTTAATGCGGCGGGCGTCGAAAACAGAAATCTGATCGTGCTTGGAAATCGGCTTTTCGGTAACGATAAGCTTGGCAAAAGCCCGGATATCGCCGTTCTTGGGGTCAATATCCACGCGCAGTTCGCGGGCGGGACCGACGGCTTTTTTAGCAGCGGACAACAGAGCATCCTGGACAGCGCCCACAAGGACATCGCGGCTGATGCCCTTCTCGCGCTCCCAAAATTCCAAAACTGCCAAAAAATCTGCGTTCATAAATCCGGTACGGCATCCGCCGCGGCAGCACGCGAAGAATAAAAAAGCCGGAAGATGGGGATCTCCGACTTTTCGCGAGCTGGCCTGACCCAGCGACTTTACCGTTCTTGTGATATATAATAGTCTTTTTTTGGGATTTTCGTCAAGCGTCAAATAACCCTTAAAAACAAGGGGAATAGGAGCTGGATTCGATAAATAATGTCACAAACAAGCTTTTGACTATAATGTAAATACGTGTCAATAGTGGTTTAGACAATCGAAAATCCGGCGCTCCCGCTTTCTTCTATGAAACAACCCCCAGGCTGTGGCCGTTACTTCAGCGGAATGGCATGCACACTCCTGATGATGACTGTTGGAGTGCGAGCACAAAATTTGTTCGAGGCAGATGTGTTCAGTGGCAACATTTATGAAATTGCTACAAATGGATCAAAAGAGCTGTTTGCTTCAGGATTGTCTTTTCCTGAAGTGCCGGTCTTTAACTCTGCAGGTGATTTGTTTGTCGCAAATTTGATGGGCAATAATATCGTTGAATTCACGCCTGCTGGAGAGGGTGTTTTTGCCGATAATTTGAGTTCTCCGTTTGGACTGGCCTTTAATAGTGCCGGCAATCTTTTTGAGGCGGATTTCGGCTCAGGCAACATCTATGAGTTCACGCCGGGAGGAACCCAAAGTACCTTTGCCACGCTGCCTGCAAACGGTCCTGCCCAAATAGCCTTTGACAGCGCCGGAAATCTGTTCGTGTCAGATCAATATGATAACAGCATCGTCGAAATTACTCCTGAGGGCCAGACCAACACGTTTGCGACTGGATTAAATGAACCTGCCGGACTTGCATTTGACAAGGCGGGGAATCTTTTTGAGGCGGATTTCGGCAGCGGTAACATTTACGAATTTACCAATAACAATGGAACATTAAGCTCAAATCTCCTTATCTTTGCCACCATTTCTATCGTCGGGCCGGATGGGCTGGTATTTGACAGTTCGGGCAATTTGTTTGTATCGAACGGTTCGGAACATGGAATTATTGAAATTAGTCCAAACGGGACACAAACCACATTCATTTCCAGCCTGGGCTTTGCGAACGGCCTGGCATTCCAACCGTTGCCAGAATTGCAAAGCATCGCCACCAACGGCACGTTTCAGGTCACGGTAACCATGCCTTCTCCTTATTATTCCACCATTGTCCAGGCGTCAGGGGACCTGGTGAATTGGACGAATATTTGCACAAACACTCCGCCGTTTACGTTCACGGATTCGATGGAAGCACCCTTGCGTTTTTATCGAACCGTGCTGGACACAAATTCTTTTTAAATTGAAATGCATTAGCTTCGACATTGCCTTTGCAGAAGGCGGAATCTCTGGCATGATGAGCACATGAAGAGTTTTTTCCGGCGAGTTTTGTTCGTCGCCGTTGTTTTTTGTTTTGTTTCCAGCGGGACTATTTTCGCGCAGACCACCAGCACCAACCTGCCTGATTGGATGACGCAGCCGCTTTCGATCCTGGGTGCGCTCAACCTCGCGCTCCAGCAAAACGCGACCATCCTGAAAGCCAAAGACGACCTGCAGGCGTCCTACGGCATCGTCGTGCAAACGCGCGCAATCGCGCTGCCGCAATTGACCGCGACCGGCCAATACAAATACACCCAGCCGAGCGCGATTGAAACCATCCCGGTCCCGGGATTCGAGAACGCCGACCAGAGCTGGAACATCGGCATTCAATTGGTGCAATCGATTTATGACGGCGGCAAATTGACGGCGGCGATTCGCGCTGCGCGGCTCACCAAGCAGCAGGCGCTGGCGCAATATCAAACCACCCTGCAGGACACGTTGCTGGACACGCGCACAGCCTATTATGACGTGCTGTTGGCGGAAGAACAAATCACGGTGCATAAGGCATCGGTCAAATTATTGCAGGAGGAAGTGGACGACCAGGTGCGCCGTTACAAAGCGGGCACAGTGCCGCACTTCAATGTGTTGCGCGCGGAAGTCCAATTGGCCAACGAAAAGCCGCTCCTCATCCAGGCGCAAAACGATTATCGCATTGCCAAAAACAATTTGTCGAACCTGCTTGGCTACAATTTGCCGCGGGAAGTCCTGGAAGACGTGCCCATGAATTTGAGCGACGTGCTGGATGCCAACCCATACAAAGTGGACCTGCCGTCGGCCATCGCCCAGGCGCTGCAAACCCGGACGGAATTGGTGGCGCTCCGCAAAACGGAGGACCTGGACCAGCTCAATATCGTCAATGCCAAGGCCGGATACAAACCGACGCTGCAGGTTTTTGCCGGCTACAATGTGTTTAATGCCCAATACGCGGCGTCGGGGCTGACGCCGCCACTTTCGCTGACGTGGACGTTTCAAGGCTTCGACGCGGGCGGGCAAGTCAGTTGGGACATTTTCGACGGCCTGTTGACGCACGGCAAAGTGATGCAGGCCAAGGCAAATTACTCTAGATCCCAAAACGACTTTGCCGATGAAGCGCGGCAAATCGAACTCCAGGTGCGCACGGCTTATTCCGATTTTGTCGAGGCGACGGAGGTTTTGGATTCGCAACGAACGGTCACGGCAGAGGCCGAGGAAGCTTTGCGTGAAGCGCGCGCGCGTTTTGACGCCGGCACCGGCACGCAATTGGACGTGTTGGACGCCGAGACGTCGCTCACCCAGGCGCGCACGACCAATGCCCAGGCGCTGCACGACTACGACACCGCCCGCGCCAGGCTGGAGCGGGCCATCGGCGAGGACATGGTCCAGACAGCGGCGGCCACTCCTTAAAACGCTTATTGCATTCCCCCTCGCATGAAGCTGAGCTTTCATACGGTCGACTTGCAATTGGCGCACGAATGGAAAATCGCCAACAGCAAAAGCTCGCACGTGGATGAAGTGATCGTGGTCGAACTGGCGGATGAGGATGGGATTGTGGGCCTGGGAGAAGCGCCGCCATCGGCAGTTTACTGCGAGACGCCGAAGGGGGTCATCGAATTTTACCGGCGCGTGGATGCCAAAGCATTTTCCTTTGACGATGTGCCGGGCAGCATGGTGCGGCTGGAAACGCTCGCCCCGATGCCCTCCGCCGCACGTTGCGGGTTGAACACGGCGCTGGTGGACGGTGCGGCCAAGCGGGCGCGAAAGGCGCTCTGCGATTTTTTCAACCTCGGCTTTCGCGAAAACCACCATGTAACGTCGTTCAGCATCGGGATTGATTCGCCGGAAATCATCCGAAAAAAAGTTTTGGCGGCGGCGAATTATCCCGTTCTTAAATTGAAAGTCGGCGTGGCGCACGACCACGAAAACCTGGCGGCGTTGCGCGCCGTGGCGCCGGACAAGCCGGTGCGCGTGGACGCCAACGAAGGATGGAAGACGAAAGAGCATGCGCTGGAAATGCTGGAATGGCTGGCGCGCGACGGCAGGATTCAATTTGTCGAGCAACCGATGCCGCGCAACGCGAGCAGGAAGGATTTGTTATGGCTGAAAGAGCGCTCGCCGCTGCCGCTCTTTGCGGATGAATCGTGCCAGACGGTTAAGGATGTTCCGCATTGCGCAGAATGTTTTCACGGCGTGAATGTGAAATTGGTCAAGGCCGGTGGCGTCAGCATGGCGCACGAAACGTTGCAGGCCGCGCGGCGCGCCGGGCTGAAGACGATGATTGGGTGCATGATTGAAACCAGCGTGCTCATCAGCGCCGCGGCGCATTTGGCGGAACTGGCCGATTATCTCGACCTGGATGGCAATTTGCTCATCACAAACGATCCGTATGCCGGCGTGACGGTCCGGAACGGC
>JASHZU010000396.1 GCA_030042375.1 Verrucomicrobiia bacterium | reverse complement strand
AGGCTTATCAGCTTGCTCGGCTGGTTCACAATGATTGCCGCCGCGTGGGCGATTTCCTACAACCGGAAACTTTTCCCGTGGCGCACGGTCGTCTGGGGCATCAGCCTGCAATTCGCGCTGGCCGTGCTGATTTTAAAAACGCCATGGGGTGCGGAATTGTTCAAAGTGGCCGGAAAAGTAGTCCAGAAACTCATCCTATTTTCCACTGATGGCTGCAAATTTGTTTTCGGGCCGCTGGCGGATGAAAATCTGATGGGCCAGGTTTTTGGCGCCGACAATGCCGTGGTCTTCGCCATCCTCGTGATGGGGACTATCATCATTGTCGCGAGCATTTCATCGCTCTTATATCATTGGGGGATTTTGCAACGGGTCGTCCACGCGGTCGCGTGGGTCATGCGCCTGGCGATGGGCACCAGCGGCAGCGAAACGCTCTCGGCTTGCGCGAATATTTTCATGGGCCAAACCGAAGCGCCACTGATGATTCGCCCTTACGTGCCGCGCATGACGCACAGCGAAATCATGACGATCATGGTGTGCGGCATGGCGCACATCGCCGGCGGGGTGGCGGCGGTTTATGCGGCGATGGGAATCCAAGCCGGCTACCCGGACATGGCCGGCCATTTGTTGACAGCGTCGGTGCTGAATTGCCCGGCGGCGCTGATGATCGCAAAAATCATGCTGCCGGAAACGCAGCAAAGCGAGACGGCGGCGAGTATGCCCGCGACAGTTCCGCGCACGACGGCCAATTCCATTGACGCCATCTGCCGCGGTGCGAGCGATGGCTTCCACCTGGCGCTGAATGTCATTGCCATGCTGATTGCGTTCATCGCAATGATTTCGCTGGCCAATTACGTTTTTACTTATCCGCAACGGCATCTGGGCATTGCGAACCCGGCCACGCTGCAAATCGTTTTTGGCTGGATCAATGCGCCGTTTGCCTGGCTCATGGGCGTGCCTGCGCACGATACGGTTGCAGTTGGGCAAATTCTCGGCGAACGCATCGTGCTCAACGAATTTGTGGGCTACCTTGATTTGACCGGCCATTTCGCCAAGACGCTGGACCCGCGCAGTTTTACCATCGCCACTTATGCGCTCTGCGGGTTTGCGAATTTCTCGAGCATCGCCATCCAGGTCGGCGGCATCGGCTCGCTCGCGCCGGAACGCCGC
The DNA here is from genome assembly GCA_030042375.1 of Verrucomicrobiia bacterium. The sequence continues at coordinate 1,644 of JASHZU010000396.1, read as the reverse complement.
AGTGAAATGGCCAAGGTTGGCCTGCGCGCAATGATTGGCGGGCTGCTGGCGGCGTACATGACGGCGTCGTTGGCAGGGCTTTTGCTTTGATGTTCTGCAAGTTTTCTCTATTGTAACGGCGATGAAATCGGGCGATTTTTCCAGTTCGCGGGTATTGGTTACCGGCGGCGCGGGCTTTATTGGCAGCGCGCTGGTGTGGGAGTTGAACCGCCGTGGCTGCGAAGACATCGTCGTGTGCGACGTCCTCGCCTCGACCGAAAAATGGCGGAATTTAGCGCCCTTGCGTTTCGCGGATTATGTCGAAGCCGATGCGCTGTTGCCTCGATTGGAAAGCGGCGCGCTGGGGAAATTTGATTTGGTCCTGCACATGGGCGCTTGCTCGTCGACGACGGAACGCGACGCGGCTTACCTGATCCACAACAATTACGAATTTACCAAGGACCTCGCCGCGTGGGCGCTGGCGAAGAAGGTGCGGTTTGTTTATGCGTCGAGCGCTGCGACCTATGGTGACGGCTCGGCGGGGATGGAGGACGACGAAGCGAAACTCGACTCGCTCCGGCCGCTGAATATGTATGGTTACTCGAAACACCTTTTCGATTTATATGCCCGGCGCGGCGGCTTTTTGAAGAAGGTGGTTGGGTTGAAATATTTCAATGTCTATGGGCCGAACGAAGACCATAAGGGCGATATGCGCTCGCTGGTTCATAAGAGTTTTGGGCAGGTGAAGGATACGGGCGTCATTCGCCTTTTTAAAAGCTATCGCAATGATTATCGCGATGGCGAGCAGAAGCGGGATTTCCTTTATGTCAAAGATGCCGCGGACATGACGCTGCATTTGGCGGCGAACAAAAAAGCGGCCGGGCTTTATAACATCGGCAGCGGCGCGGCGCGGACGTGGATTGACCTGGCGAACTCCGTTTTTGTCGCGCTCGGGAAAAAGCCAAAGATTGAATTTATCCAAATGCCGGAAGCCATCCGCGACAAGTATCAGTATTTCACGCAAGCTGACATTTCAAAACTGCGCGCCACGGGCTATCGCGAAAAAATCACGCCGCTCGAAAGCGCCGTTGCGGATTATGTGAAGAACTATCTCGTGCCGGACAAGCGGCTGGAGCCGGCGGTCGCGTAATTCTTTGGTCGCTGTTCGGTCAAATTGACTGAGCGGGTCAGCCTATTCCCGAGCCGATGACTTCTCCATCGCGCCGGGAATTTCCTTGCGGGAAACGACGACATGATCCACCAGGCCGTAGGTTTTCGCTTCGTCGGAGGACATGAAATTGTCGCGGTCGGTGGATTTCTCGATTTCGTCCAGCGTGCGGCCGGAATGTTTGGCGAGAATCTGGTTGAGCCGGTCTTTGAGGCGCAGGATTTCCTTGGCCTGGATGCTGATGTCCGAGGCCTGGCCCTGCACGCCGCCCCATGGCTGGTGAATCATGATGCGGGCGTTGGGCAACGCGTAGCGTTTGTTCTTGGTGCCGGCTGCGAGCAGGACCGCGCCCATGCTGGCCGCCTGGCCAACGCAATAGGTGTTCACGTCGCACGTGAGATATTGCATGGTGTCGTAAATCGCCAGGCCGGCGGTGACGCTGCCACCGGGGGAATTGATGTAGAGATGGATGTCCTTTTTGGAATCGGCCATCTGGA
>JASHZU010000049.1 GCA_030042375.1 Verrucomicrobiia bacterium | reverse complement strand
ACGCGATAACCCGGCAAGTCAAACGTCGTCGTGGTCAACGGATGTGTCAGACTCATAACATAGAATTGAACACGAGCCGATGGATTCGCAAAAGCGAAAAATCCTGGAAAGAGCACGACGATTGAAACCCTTTAGGAAGCGAGCGGGGCGAGAAAGGAAAATGAAGGCAGATTGCGCAGCACGGCAAAGAGCAAAGCAGCCACTAAAAAGGCCCATAATGCCGATGGCGGGAGGAAGAAGCGGACAGGCTGATGGCACATTCTGCGCTTTAAAAACCAAACTCCGCGAAGGGCCAGTGCCACGAGAGCAATCACAAACAGGGCGTTGTCATGCAGGGCCGCTATAAAGTTGCCGTGCAGCAATTGATAGGTGGCACGCGTGGCGCCGCAGCCAGGGCAGTATAGTCCGGTCATGAGATAAAACTGGCAGACGGGATAAAAATGGTTTTTGGACGGGTCAAAAAAGAACAGAACGGCCGCGCCGGAAATTCCCACGAAAACGAGGATGGCCATGGCAAAAATCCCGAGCGAAGGCCGCGCGGCGAGTTTAGGCGGGATGGATTGTGGCGGTGCGTTGATCATTTAATAATATTGCGGGTGATGCACATGATGCATGGGGAAATGGCCCGATACCAAAGCAAATAACAAAACGAAAAAACCGATTAACAAGCCCAGGGCTGAAAGAACAATCCCGGCAATGGCAAAACCGCGGCCTTCGTAGACATCAGGGCGATCGTGGATGTGGGAAAGTCCGATGAGGGAAAAAACCAGTCCGAGCGCACCGAACAAAATCTTGGGGCAGCAAAAAATGGCGAGAAATCCCAAAATCATCCCCCAGATGGCGAAGGAATTGGTCGTGCGAAGATGGCTGCCGGTGAGCGGATTGATTCGCGGCGGGGCTTGTCCCGCAAAACAATCGGCAAATTCCGGAAAAGCGCCAAGCGGCTTCCAGGCAAGGGAGCCTTCAGCAAGCGCTTGCGTCTGAGCATTGGCGCGGCCCTCGGCAATCCAGTGTCGTATCTGCTCTGCGGTCACCGGCCCGTATTGCCGGCCATCTGCTCCGACGATTCGATACATAGCTTTAATGTTATGGTTTATGACTTATCACACTCCAATGCAATCCAAATGGCTATTCCTCCTCATGACTATTACTGCCGACGTCGGCGCAAACACCACGTTTGGCGCGGGCGACAAAATCTATCATTATTTTGGCCGGCGCGCTGGTGAAAAGTTTTTGCGCTTCGGTAACGGCTTCACGGACGTTTATTCCGCTGCGGAAGAGCAATTGATAAACTCTTTTCAATTCCAGACGCTGTTCGGCAGTAAATCCAGCACGGCGCAAACCGACGCTGTTTAACCCGCAAATGCCATTGCCAACGTGGCGAGGCACAACGCAAAACGGCGGTAAATCTTTGCTGATCGCGGCACCGCCCTGCATCATGGACAGCATCCCAACACGGCAAAATTGATGCACGAGGCAATTGCCAGAAACGAAGGCGCGGTCCTGGACAATTACATGCCCGCCGAGCAACGCGCCACTGGCGATGATCGCATCATTGCCAATGATGCAGTTATGCGCAACGTGGGAATGTTGCATGAAGAAATTGCGCGAGCCGATGACGGTGTCTTCGGCAGTTTTGTTCGAGCGATGAACGGTGACGTGCTCGCGGAAGACGTTGTTATCGCCGATGCGCACGCGGGTCGGCTCGTTTTTGTATTTTAAGTCCTGCGGGGCATCACCAATCACAGAGCCAGAATGGAAGACGTTGCCTGAGCCAATAGTCGTTAAGCCGGTCAGATAAACGTGCGGGCCAACGATACAATTGGGGCCGAGTTCGACACCTTCGTCAATGACGGCGAAGGGCGCGACGCTGACGGTGGAATCCACTTTTGCCTTCGGATGAATGACGGCGCTTGGATGAATCATTTGTCGCGGGATTTTTGGGGGCAAATTCTGAAATGTCGAGAAAGATGAAAGCGGTCAAACGGGCTGGGCAATCAAATCGTAGTCGGTATGGCCAATGATTTTGACCTGCGCAAATTCGCCAATGGGCAACTGGCCGCGAATAAAAACGCGACCATCAATATCGGGGGCATCGGCTTCACCACGGGCGACGAAATAATGGCCTTTCATTTGGCGGGTATGCTGGTCGGTTTCGCGGATGAGGCCGTGTTCCCAGGAGCTGACGCTCGCAGCCTGCAATTGTTTGGCGTCGGCCTCGCCTTCAACCAGCACTTTGATAGTGCGGCCGACAAAACTTTCGGAAACGGCCACGGCGACTTTGTGCTGCGCGGCCATGGCCCGTTCGCGGCGTTTTTGCTTCACGGCATCGGAAATTTGACCGGCCATGGCGCCGGCGCGGGTGCCTTCCTCCTGGGAATAAGCAAAAACGCCGAGGCGTTCAAACTTAGTTTCGCGAATGAAATCGAGGAGCGTTCCAAAAGAGCTTTCAGTCTCACCGGGGAAGCCGACAATGAAAGTAGTCCGGAGGGCGATGCCGGGAACGCCGGCGCGAATTTTTTTAATTAAATCGCAGATGTATTGTTGCGAAGTTTCGCGGCGCATGCGCTCGAGCATGTTCTCGTGAATGTGCTGGAGAGGCATGTCCACGTAGCGCGCCACCTTGGGGCAATCGGCAATGGTCTGGATGAGTTCGTCCGTCCAATGGGCCGGATGCGTGTAGAGCAGGCGAATCCAAAAATCGCCGTCGAGAGAGTTCAGCTCGCGGAGCAAAGTGCAAATGGTCGTGGCATCGGTGGAAAGGGATTTGGCAGCCGCGGAAAATTTTTCGGGCGATGAAATGGCGCGGCTGTGATTGGGACGCAAATCAAGACCGTAATAGGTGGAGTCCTGGGAAATGAGATTAATTTCCTTCACACCATCGGCGATGAGGGCTTTGGCTTCGGTCACGATATCGCGTTGCGCGCGGCTGCGGTGGGAACCCCGCATGCGAGGAATGATGCAAAAACTGCAGGGATGGTTGCAGCCTTCGGCGATTTTGACGTAAGCGAAATGTTTCGGCGTGAGGCGGAAACGCGGGGTGGCGAAGTCAGGAATGAAAGTGGGGCGTTGGTGGACTTCAATTAAGGGCGCTGGATTAGTAACGGGCGAGGCGTGTTGCGTGCTGTGTGTTGCGTGTTCATGGCTTTGCCCGTCCTTATCCAATTCAGCAAATCGCTCGACGATTTTCTTTTTAGACGCCTTGCGCTTCTTAGTCGGTTTTGTGATCCGTTCCCCACGCTTTTTGATGGCGTCTTTGACGATTTCGGAGACCTGGGCGACCTGGTCAATGCCCATGAAAGCATCGACTTCGGGCAGGAGCTTGGGGAGTTCGTCGCGGAAGCGCTGGGGCAGGCAGCCGGAGACGATGAGGCTTTGGCCACGATTGCG
>JASHZU010000395.1 GCA_030042375.1 Verrucomicrobiia bacterium | reverse complement strand
GATCTTAAGCTCTTTGTAGGAATCCCCTTCGGGTAGTTTACCACTTCCGAAAGTTTCGTTTACAAAACCAACTAAATCCAATTCTTTGGGATACTTTAAAAAACTGATGGACTCAGCCCTGTTGGTTTCCGGATTGAACCATGAATTGTAGAGTTTCAGAAAAATCCATTGAGTCCATTTGAAATAGTCGGGGTCGGTGGTGGCGATTTCGCGGGACCAATCGTAGCTGAAGCCGAGGGATTTAATCTGCCGCTTGAAGGCGGCGATGTTTTCCTCGGTGGTTTTGCGCGGGTGCTGGCCGGGTTTGACGGCGTATTGCTCGGCGGGGAGGCCAAAGGCATCCCAGCCCATGGGATGAAGCACGTTGAAACCCCGGGCGCGTTTGTAGCGGGCCAAAATGTCCGTGGCGGTGTAGCCCTCGGGATGGCCGACGTGCAGGCCTGCGCCGCTGGGGTAGGGAAACATGTCGAGGATGTAAAACTTGGGCGGCAATTGGGCAGCGGAAACTTTGCCGGAAAGCTGGTGGCGCCGGGCAAAGGGATGGGACGCGGGGATATCGTCGCCGGGATTGAAGGCGCGAAAGGCCTGCTGTTCGTCCCAAACTTTTTGCCATTTGGGCTCGATCAGGTGAAACGGATATTGCCTGCGGCTGCTCGACATAGAAACGACAGTTTGCCAGTTTGGCGCCCGGTTTTAAAGTTCAAGTTTAAAAACCCGAAAACGCAATTGGGGGGAAGATTTTTATGGGACGGACAGGGTCGATATGACATGGTGTGTTTTGGAATGACCATTGCCTGCCCATGATTACAACCATCATTCGCAAGCTCCCCGTCCCGTTAGAATTCTGCCTCGTCTTACTCATCTGTTTTTGGTGGGCGATTTACGCAAACATTCTGCATATTGCCAGCTATTCGCGGAGCACTCCAAAACCGGCTCAACAGCCCTATTCCGGGATTGGCGCTGTGTTGGGTGAAAAGGACAACAATATAATCATCATTCATATTATGCCTAATACACCCGCCGCCAAGGCAGGGTTATCTTACGGCCTTGTTATTCGGAAGATTGATGGCATTGCAACCACGGGCAGGAATGTAGAGGACTGCATAGCCATGATACACGGCCCAGTTGGCAGCCAGGTGAAACTTGAGTTGGTTGACCTGACCTATAACAAGACCAATACAGTGGAATTAACCAGGGCGAGTATTCAGGACATAGGTCAGCAAAGATACGTCACGGATACCACCGCACTTAAAATGAACCTTCTTGAGTTGTTGGGGTTGGCAGTGACGTTTTGCATTGCCCGTATCCGTGGCTGGCCGCTGGCAACGTGGGGGTTCCAGCCCTCATGGAGACTAACCGGAGCGGGAGTCCTTTTGTGTTTATTTACACTTTTGGTGCTGGCGGCTATCGCCTGGTTCTCAAACATTATCTCCCCCGGAATAGTGCATGGTCATTCAATCTCTCAATTGACACTGCCCTTTCTTGTTCTCTATATAACGGTCGTTGCTTTCTTTGAAGAAACAATGGAGCTTGGTTATTTTGTGCAATCGTTGCAACGCTATGGTATGTGGGGCACAATATTGGTGAGCGCCCTTTTTCGCGCGTTCCTGCACGCATATCAAGGGGCCAGCGCACTGCTACTGATTTTCCCGGTTGGCTTGATCTTCGGATTCGTTTATTGGAAGTGGCGACGGCTATGGCCGTTATATATTGCCCATGCGTTAATTGATCTGTATGGGCTGCATCCCAGATAGGATACGACTTAATACTGCCGCTGCTTTTATTGCGCCAACCAGACGAGGCGCAATCCTTCGAGGGTCAGATTGGGTTCGACGGCGGAAATCTCCGGCAATCCAGCGGCCATGAGTTTGGCGTAACCGCCGGTGGCGACGACGGGCAAGCGTTTGGCTTTCAGCTCGCGTTTCAGCTCGGAAATCAGTTCGCGGACCAAACCGCGATAACCATAAACCGCACCGGCGAGCATCGCCTGCTCCGTGCTTTTGCCGACGACGCGTTTTGGTTCGGTAATTTCGATGCGCGGCAGCAGCGCGGTTTTTTCATGCAGATAATCCGTCATGGCCGCGAGGCCGGGTGCGATGATGCCGCCGACGTAGCTTCCCCGGGCATTGACGACGTCGAAGGTCACGGCCGTCCCAAAGTCCACGACCACCACCGGCGCGCCGAAGCGTTTGCGGGCGGCGATGGAATTAGCCAGGCGATCAGCGCCGATGGTTTTGGGTTTGGGATAATCAATACCCACGCCGCGGGTGGTTTGGGCGTTGAGTTCCAGCGTATCCAAAGCCCACGTGTTGCGGACGGTTTTGCGGACGAGCGGCGTGGCACGGGGCACAACGCTGCACAAAACCACGCCGGTAATTTTCTTGCTGCCGACAAATTTCTTCACTAGAAAGGCGGCACGCCCACTGAACCATTCGCGGGTGGGAATGTTCTGTTGTTTGATGACGCGTGCGTCCGTGGCCAGGCCCAGGTGCGTGTGCGTGTTGCCGATGTCGAAAAGAAGGATCATGTTTTATTTTTCTATCGTCACGTCGCCGCCAGTGATGCATTGCAGGCGGCCGTGTTCGGTCCGCAA
>JASHZU010000394.1 GCA_030042375.1 Verrucomicrobiia bacterium | reverse complement strand
CGTAGCCGTCGTGATAAGAGATTCCCAAGTTCGATTGGCCTGGGGCTGCTGAGCAGAACAACAGCAGGAACGTGACAATCAATAGAAAAATTTTTTTCATCGGACGACAGCCTGTTAACGATTTTTATGCCCTTTGCGACACCGATTCCTCGGGTAAATATCGGCACTTTTTAGGTTTTATTTAACCTTTGAGTGATAAAATCGGCGTGGTTCATCGTTGGGCGGGAAACAGCTGGAGCGGCTCTTTTTCCCATTTGGAGGAGGTCACCCGATTGGGTGAGGGGAAAGTGGATTTAACGATTGGTTCAGCGCTCGATATCTTTGTCGGAAGCCGCATAAAATATGAGGATTGTGTGAAGTTCAACCGAAGCCAGCGCGCACATAAAAGAGCGTTCTAGTATATTTCTAGAACCCTTTTACATCTGGATTTTCCCTGCTTCCAGTTGGATATTCCGTTGGTGTACCAATCAGCCGCTACTTTGACGAAATTACTGTCCCCATTTGCTTTGATTTTGCTGGCTTGCGTCCAGGTGTTTTCACAATCGGCAACCTGGGTCCATTATGGCCCCAGTGGCACGCTGGTTTATACCAACGATTCCCTCGGAAATCATCTCATCGATTATTCCTACGCCGGTTACATGGAGGGCGGGGTGGCGATTCCGACCAACGCGCCCATTGAAGAAACTCTCAACCCGAGCGGTGGGGATGACACGGCGAACATCCAAAATGCCATTAACGCGGTGGGAAATTTGTCGGCAAACAGCAGTGGCATTCGCGGGGAAGTCTTCCTGAATCCGGGCACGTTCATCTTGAGCGGCACGTTGAGCATGGGCACGAGCGGGGTGATTCTGCATGGCTCGGGGACGAATACCATTTTGGAATTTACGAGCACGAACGATTCGGGCACGGCGATTAACATTTCAGGTTCGAGTGGAACGACGCAAATCGGTTCGACGACTTATAACATCACGGATGCCTATGTTCCTCTTGGGGCGACGAGTTTTCATTTGAACAGCGTAAGCGGGCTGGCGGTGGGAACAAATATTGTCGTGCGGCGCCCGTGGACGACGACGTGGATCAATGCCATCGGCATGAGCAATTATTGGACAGCGAGCGGGCACCAGAATGACGCGGAACGGATGATTACAGCGATTAGCGGCGACCAGGTCACGGTGGATATCCCGCTGCCGGTGCCGATTGAATCGCAATGGTGTACCGGCACGGTGTTTCCCTACACGGATTCAGGGCGGGTACAACAATGCGCCGTCGAGAATCTCACGATGATTTCGGAATGGGGCCTGGGCACGACGGGAGACACCAATAACTTTGGCTGGACGGGCGTGAATTTTGGCAATGCGAAGAATTGTTGGGCGCGAAACATCGCGTTTAGCGGGTTCGGCGGCGAGGCAGTCAATACGAGCCCGGACACGCAATCGAAGTGGATTACGGCGGAAGATTGCACTTATGCGAACGGAGTAAATAACGGCAGCGCGCGGCCGGGGGCGTTCCAGATTGAAGGCCAAATGTGCCTGTACCAGCGGTTGGTAGGCGTGAGTGGTTTCGAGCATTTGTGCCAATCACTGGATGAAGCGACGGGGCCAAACGTCTTTTTGTATTGCACAGCGACGGGCCAAAATGATTTTGATGGTGGACCGCACCGGTATTGGGCGACAAGTTTACTGACGGACAATGAAGGCGGCGCCGTTGACAACGTGCACATCACAATTATCACCGGCGGGGACAACGGCTGGGGCGCGGGTTACAGCACGTTTTATAATTGCCATACAACGGACCATTTAATCCAGTGCCCGGCGATTACCAATTATTACAACTGGTGGATTGGCGGTTCGGGAACGCAAGACAGTCCGGGAAGTACGCCGGGCGTATTTGATCATGACGGCACAACGGTAACACCGACGAGCCTTTACCTGGAGCAATTGAAGGAGCGCTTGAGCGGAGCCGCGGTGGAAAACATCGGGTACACATTATTTTCGATTTCTAATTCGCCGTCAGTGCAGTCGGTCAATCCCGGAAGCAACATCGCTTATACGGTCGAAGTGGGTGACCCGACGTTGATGAGCAATGTGGTGACATTGAGCGTGAGCGGACTGCCGGCGAATTTGGGTGCAAGTCTTAACACCAATTCCGTGACCGGTTCAGGCAACGCGACGCTGACAGTAACAGCATCGAACTCGATTGCGCCGGGAACTTATACGTTCAACGTCATTGGCAGCAGCGCGGGGCTTTCGCATACATCTGAAGTCAGTTTGGTTGTGGGGGATTTTTCGATTTCTGCGAGCCCGTCGTCGCAGTCGATTTTAGCGGGCAGCGGTGCCAGTTATACGGTAACGCTGGCGACGAACAACGGTTTTACGGGGAACGTCAATTTTGGACTGAGCGGATTGCCTTCCGGCGCGAGCGGTTTTTTTTCCCCGGCTTCTTTGAGCGGCAACGGAAGCTCGACACTTAACATCACCACCACGACTGGCGTCTCGCCGAACAATTGGCCGCTGACAATTTCAGGGACGAACGGCAGTGTGGTTGTGACCACAACGGTCTCGCTGAATGTGACAGATGTGGTGGCAAATGCGGGCACACTGGAATGGACGAACGGGGCGATAGACCAAAATTGGTCAAGCGCATTGAATTGGACCAATCTCACAAGCGGCGGCTACGGCCCGCCTGGCGCGGCCAATGACGTCATTTTCACAAATATTTCCACGGTGGGCACCGCCGGTACGGTTAATAACATCGTCAACGGCGACTTTACCATCGGCTCGCTCACTTATGAGCAAACGAGCGGTTTTCACACGACGCAGATTGCTTCCGGCGCGACGTTGAATATCACGGACGCCAACGGCGTATTTGTGGGAACGGGACAGGACAATGGTGCGAGCGAAACGCTTTATGCGACGATTATCGGTTCGGGCGGCGAACTGGTAATGAACAATACCGGCGCCAATTTCAACGTGAGGCAGGGCAGCGCCTCATCCGGCTCGCATCGCGCAACCCTGGATGCGTCCGGGCTGGGCACGATGTCCATCACGGCGGCGCGTTTGCTGGTGGCAGGGGATAACGTACAGACGGCCAACGGCAATCGGCCGGCGGGAACGTTGTTGCTGGCACAAACCAATATGATTTCTGTTTCGGGGTCATCACCCGCAATTAATGTGGCCGATGATGGCGCCAACAGTGGCAGTGGTACGATTAACTTGGGCATTTCCAATGCGATCTTTGCGGACACGATCACAATTGGCCGCGAAAAATCGTCCGGTACGCTGAACTTTAATCCTGCATTCACAAGTCCTGTGCCGACACTCTATTTGCGCGGCCAAACCGGCAGTCGCGTAAGCCTGCTCGCCATCAGTGACAATTCCGGGCAAAGCAGCAGCAGCAGTTCCTCGTCCGGCCTCGTGGATTTCAGTGGAGGCACGGTGGATGTGATGGCGAGCACAATTTTATTGGGCAATGGACAAACCAGCAGTGGCAGTGGCGCGGCCACGGGCACGCTAAATCTGGCCGGAGGCACAATTAATGTGAATACCGTGGAAGCGGGCTATCAAAATGCGGTGAACGCCGGTTCGGTGGCTTCCGGAACAGTAAATGTGAACGGAGGCACGTTGCTGGTGAATTCGCTGCTGCAACTGGCGCGTTCGGCCGGGTGCCCGAGCAACGCTCCCGTTGGCACCCTCAATATCAATGGTGGCACTGTCCAGACGACAAATATCGTCGGCGCTGGTGGCATCGCGACGATTAATTTGAACAGTGGCACGCTGGATTTGCAGGCTGGCTTCCCCGAGCCGGGCGTGATTACAAATGTATCGACGCTGGATATTGGTTCGCCGTCCGTGAGCGCGAATGCAGTGCTGCAAAATGCGGCGGATATTTTTGTCTCAAACACGATTGTCATCGCAGACAATGGAACCCTGGCGGGTGACACGGCGATCACGGCGCCGGGAATGGTCGTCAATGGCGTCATTTCACCAAGCGTTGGCAACATGCCGGGCTCGATGACGAACAGCGGAACGGCGACGTTTGGGACGAATGGAAATTTTGTGGTCACGGTCGTCAATGCCTACGGAGCCCCGGCCAGCGGTTGGAGCTTTTTGCAGAATGCCGGACAACTTAATTTCCAGGCCACGAGCATGAATCCATTCACCATTAACCCCGTGTCTTTTGACCCGAATAATTCCGGGATGGTGACGAATTTCAACAACAACACGAATTACAATTGGACCATTGCGACAGCAGCGGGTGGCATCGCTAATTTCAATCCGACGAATATCATCGTGAATGATTCGCTCTTCGCCAATGATTTGGAGGGCGGCTATTTTTATGTGCGCACCAATGCCAATTCGTTGCTGCTGGCGTTTACCAATACGCTGCCGCCGGTGGCGCAAACGGTAACCGTCTACCGCACGGGCAGTACGCTGGTGATTCCGATTGCGACGTTGACAAATGGCTGGAGCGATCCCGACGGGGACCCGGTCGGGCTGGTGAGTGTCAATTACAGCACGAACGGCGCGGCGCTGGGCAGCGACAGCGTCAATATCTATTACACAAACGCGAACGATGTCGCAGACGAGATTTTCTACACAGTGGAAGACATCCGGACAAACCCGCCGGCGGTGTACCGGAGCGGGGATTCAGTGCGGACTTCGACGGGTGAAATCGTAGTTTTGCCGCCGCCGGCCATTGGCAATATCAGCATCCAGGGCACCAATGTGATTTTCAGCGGTACGGGCGGAGTACCGGAGGGAACTTATTATTTGCTGTCCTCGACGAACCTGTTGCTGCCGTTAAATCAATGGCAGCGAATCGTGACGAACAATTTTGGCGGCAACGGAAACTTTAATTTCACCAATTCGTCCTCACCCATGGGCGCACAGATGTACTACATGTTGCAGTTGCCGTAGAGTTCGCGGTTAGTCATCGTCATCACTCACGACTTTTACAAACTGTACCGGGTAGGGCACCTGCGAGCCTTTGGCAGCGCGCCAGAGGATGTGGTTAAACAAATCTTCGGGGCACTGATCTTCCTTATCCAGCGGGAGTTTTGCAGAAATGATTGCGTCATTGCGCAAGGCGGTATCACGGATATGTTTTGGCGGAGGATTCATTTCGTTGAGGGGAACCTGGTTCGTTACCTCGTCATAAGGCGTGAAGTCGGGCGTGGTGGTAAAGCAATCAAACATTGGTGTGGCCGTGGCGTCCATTTGGGTCATGGGGGGGATGCCTAAAATGAGCTCAATGGTGCGTAGGAGGCTGGTGGTGTTGTATTGCGTGCTCACCACGGCGTGGCGTTTGGCGTAGGGACTGATGACGTAAGCAGTTGTGCGATAACCGCTGACATGGTCCCAGCCGTCCTGGGGATCGTCTTCAATGCCGAAGATGCAGGTATTGGTCCAAAATTGCGAGTGGCTGATAGCATCCACGATTTGGCCGAAGGCGAGGTCGTTGTCCGCCGCTTGTGCCCGGGGTGTTGGCGCCCCAAATTTCGTACCGCTGGTATGGTCGTCGGGAATCCAAATGATAACAAGATTTGGGAAGAAGTTGGCGGCTTCGTATTTTTTGAGGTCTTTGACAAATGCGGCCGCGCGCGTCACATCGGGTATATTCAAATCAAACCCCACATAATTGCTCTGGACGAATGGCCGCAACGAATCCATGTCCGGTTCGGTGACGTAAATGGCGGCATTGGAGCCGCTGGTAAAATCATGGTAGAGCATCGTCCAATTCGTTATATTTTCGTCGGAATCTTTCCAGCGGGCATGGCCGGTCGTAAATTCTCCGAAATCGGCCACGGTTTTGCCGTGTTCGGAAGCATCGTTCCAAATAAAGCCTGCGGGCGAATAGGCAAGCGCGTCGCGGCAGGCAATTCCCCCGCCACCGGCAGGATAACTGCGCGGCCATCCCGCAAATTCGCGCTCCAGATAGTCGGTGGCAATACCGCTGTCGGTCCAGTTATGGCCTTCAGCACTGACAATGCCGCAGCAGTAGGTGTTGTCCAGCAGGGTAAAGTCAGTAACAAATTTATGTTGGTTGGGCGTGACCTGTTTGCCAAAGATGCACAAGTCCGGTTCGCCGTTGCCTTCTTCGACATCTCCGAGCACCTGGTCGTACGTACGGTTCTCTTTAATGACGTAAATAACATGTTGAAAGACGCTGGGTTCTCCAATGCGCTCTGGCACGGGCTGCGCGGGCTGATTTTCGCGCGGCGGGAGTTTTGCCTGCGCCAAAAGCGGGTAGCGCAGGTTGTCAAGCGCGGTTTGTGTATATTTATTTAACTGCCGTTGCGAGGGTATTGGCACAATCGAAAGCGACCCGGTATATTGTTTGGTGTTAAATCCGATTCCATTGCCCCTGCCTTTTTGGGCTTTTTGTTTTGTTGGGGCGATGTCTTCGATATTGGCCACATCAAGCGTGCCGTGACGTGAATCAAAGGCGATGGAGCCGGGAAACCAGCCGACCGGGATGAGACCGAGCATTTCGGAATTGCCCGGCCTGAACTTAAAAACGGCGACGGCATTTTGAGAGCCGTTGCAGACGAACAACTTTCTCCCGTGCTTGTCGAACGCCAGCGCGTTCGGCTGCGCGCCAAAGGGGTCGATGGGATTTTGGCGGGCGGAAATAGTTTCGATGATTTTATCCGTCCTTGTGTCAATGATGCTGATGTTGTCATCGCCGGCGTTGGCCACGGCGAGAAATTTTCCATTCGGGGAAAGCGCCAGGGCGCAGGCGCGGCGGCCGGTGAGAATTTCGTTGGAGGGATTACTGCCGGTCAGATCGATGACGGAGACAGAGCCTTCGCTGGCGACGGAATGTTCATCCACGCGAACAGTTCCATTACTGCCGATCGGGCCGATAATACTGCTGGCATCGGGAATACGTCCGCCCAAATTGCTGATGTAAAGTTTATGGCCACAAAGAGCGACGCCATAGGGCGCGTTGCCGGTGGGCCAGGAGCGTTGTAGTTTTCCAGTGGTTGCGTCCAATTCGAGAACTTTGTTGGCAACGTTGAGGGCGACATAGAGCTTTGTGCCGTCGGGGGAGATGGCGATGCCAGTGGGAACGTCATTCGTGCGATCGCCTATATAGGACTTGGGCAACGGAATGAATGAGAGCGGCGATACCGTATCATCTTCGTTGACACTGAAGACCTTGAGGTCGCCGTTGACATTGGAGAGGTAGATTCGTTTGCCGTCAGGCGAGAAAACGAGACCGGTAAAGCTTAACTTTGATTTTTCGCTCAACCCCATGATGAGCGGGGTAACGGCTTCGGCGGATTTTTCTGTCTTTGGCTCAGAGAATGGTACGTTCTGCAGAATTTTTCCAGTGCCGGGGTCAAGGACGAGCAGCTCATTCGTCAGGCCCGAGGTCACGAGCAGCTTGCCATCGGGGCTGAGCGCCAGGGCGTTTGGCCTCACGCCAGGCAAGAGGACATAGATGCCGGCAGGTGTTACCAATTGGTTGACCGGGGTTTCCAGGCCGTTG
>JASHZU010000393.1 GCA_030042375.1 Verrucomicrobiia bacterium | reverse complement strand
CCAATAATGATATTGCGCAGTTTAACGACAATGCAAGCAACGGTGTGGTCAATCTAACGACCGCGCTTACGCCGGATAGCATCGTCGTGACCAACAACGTGTTGGCTTACAAGTTCACTGGCACCGGCTACATCACCGGCAATGCCTTGACCAAAGAAGGCACCTCGTCGCTGTTGATTGATAACAGCGGGATCAATGCTTTCAGCAGCGTCACCATTGGCGCAGGCACCGTGCAGGTTGGCAATAACGACACCAATGGCAGCGTCGGTTCCGGTGCTATCACCGATAATGGTTCGCTCGTGTTTGACCAGACCAACAATTCGACTTTGGGCAACGTCGTCTCCGGCTCCGGCTCGCTCGTGCAAGCCGGCAGCAATACCATTACCTTGAGCGCGGCCAACTCGTCCTTCACTGGCACGATCCTGATTACCAATGGTATTTTGAACGCAACCTCCACCGCCGGACGGGGCGCTGCCACGTCTACCACCGTCGTGACCAATGGCGGAACATATGACGTCGCCGGCCTTGCTTTCAACGGCGGATCTTATCCGGCCATTACTGTATCCGGCACGGGCTACGCGGGAGCCGGGGCCATTATCAACAGTGGCGCGGCTGACGAAGATGCGTTCAGCAATATCACCGTGTCGGCCAATGTTACCTTGGGTGGCGCCAATCGCTGGGACCTCCGCGACGGGACGGGAACGGGGGCATCTTTGAACGAGTATCCATCCGGCAGCCCGTACTCCATCACCAAGGTGGATACCAATGAATTGGCGTTTGTCAACGTCGGCACTATTGACGCCGGGCTGGGCAACATTTACGTCCAGGGCGGTGAATTCGCCATCCAGGAAGGAACCGCGCAATTGGGCAATCCGGCCAGCAACGTCGTGGTCAGCGCGGGAGCCAACCTTGAGCTTTATGCCGCGACTGTGCCGTTTAACAAGGTAATTACCCTGAATGGCAACGGGACCAGCGATTCATTCAAAGTGGATAGCGGTGGTGCCGGTGACAACGTCGTGACCGGTCCGATAACCCTGAACGGCACTTGCGACTTTGACATAACTGCTTCAACCGTCGCCTCAGCCATTGAAAGCGTTATCAGCGGCTCCGGCGGCTTGGCGGCTGTCGGCTCGGGCACCCTGACCCTGACTGCTGCTGATACTTACTCTGGTAATACAGCCATCAGCGGCGGCGGTATACTGGCCCTCACCGGCACGGCCTCCATCGCCGATAGCGCGGCCATCTCTATCGCCGGTGGCGCGACCTTTAACGTGTCGGGACTGTCCTCAACATTTGCGCTGGGCTCGGGCCAGACGCTGAGCAACAGCACCTCCACGGCATATATTAACGGCAGCGTCGGCACTGGCTCAGGCAAACTGGCCCTGGCCTATGCCTCGGGCGCGCCGTCAATCACCGTTACCAACGGTACTTTGACCCTGTCCTCCTCAACCGCTGTCACCGTCAATAACACCGGCGGAGCGCCCCTGGCGATTGGCACGTATGCACTTATCAACAGCGGCACCGGCGGTTCTGTCACCGGCACTGCGCCGGGTTCCGTCACTGTCACGGGCGAGGGTCTGGCTGCCAGCACGACGGCATCGCTCGCTATCAGCGGCAACACACTGAGCCTGGTTGTGGTGGCGGGTCCGTCCGCGCCGCCGCACTTCACCAGCATCAGCATCAACGGCAGCACGCTGAGTTTTAGCGCCACCAATGGCGCGGCCAATGGCACTTACACGCTGTTGGAAAGCACCAACATCCTGAAGCCGGTTTCCCAATGGACGCCGGTCTTTACCAACTCCTTCAACGCGAACGGCGCCGTGAATCTGTCCACGAATGTGGTCAGTCCATCGGCTCCGCAGGTGTTCTACATCCTTGAGATACCTTGATGCGCATCGAAAATATCTCCGTATTTGACATGCCTCAAAGACAGATTGAATGGCCCGTCCGTCGCTCAAACGAGCGGCGGACGGTTGTCCGTTTTGGGGCCTTACAACCCAGTACAAACGTTCTATTGAAAGAAATGCCTCATGACTTATTTTGATGGTATGAAATCTTTTTATACCGGCGGTAAACCCGCGATGCCTGCAAGGCGTTCGCGCGGTGCCGGATTTACCTTGATCGAATTGTTGGTGGTCATTGCCATTATTGCCATCCTGGCGGCCGTGTTGCTGCCTGTGCTGGCCTCGGCCAAAAAGCGGGCATTGCAAATTCAATGTCTCAACAACGTTAAAGAGGTGAACACCGGTTTCCAGATCTATGTAAATGATAACCACGACACCGAGCCATGCCGCGCTTCCGGGCAGGACTATGGACCGCAATTGGCAGATTGGATTTATTGGCGCACTCCCGCAGTAACCGTAAGCGGAACAATTATGTATTCCAATCTAAGTCCCATCCTGCAATGTGTTGGCGGAAATGCCGGAATAAGCGCCAATACCAGCATCTTCCGCTGTCCGGCGGACCTAAACGACAGCTACCGGACCAATCAAGGTGTTGCTGACGAAGGCTACCCCTACATGTATAGCTATGAGATGACCAGTTATAATCTAAATGGCACTGTCAATCCCGGCCCGGCTACGATTATTGATGGCACCACAGTTTATAATTATAGAGCCACCCAAATCCGCAATCCCGCGGGCAAAATCCTGGTAGCTGAACCGCCCGCCACGCTGCTTCCTGGCGACGCACCGAATGGCGAAACTTCATTTTTCTGCGTCACTGGCAGTTGGGAACCGTTCAGTGGCGGCGGCGGGAATGGTTACGAAAGCTACCCCACGACAACTCCAGATAATTACCTTACCGTCCGGCATGATAATCGGGCGAACGTGGGTTTTGCGGACGGCCATGTAGAACTTGTGCCTTGGCAATTTGGGGCGGATGAGCGCAATTCTTTCCCCAGTGATTAAGGGAACTTGGTGAAATCCTTATATACAGGCAACAAACCGTTTCAATCCTGGCCAAAAAGCCTAAAACCCGTAACGTCTGCAAAACGTTCGCGCGGCGCTGCCTTTACCTTGATTGAATTATTAGTGGTTATTGCCATCATCGCCATCCTGGCAGCGATATTGATGCCTGTGTTGGCTTCCGCTAAAAGGCGGGCGCTCCAAATCGATTGCCTTAATAACGTCAAAGAGATTTCCACCGGCTTTATCATCTACGTAAATGATAACAACGACGCCGAGCCATGTCCCGGCGCAGGCAGCGGCACTTACGGGCCGCAACTGGCGGATTGGATTTATTGGCGCGTCCCGCCTGCAACTGTCAACGGCATAATTCTGTATTCCAATTTGAGTCCCATCCTCCAATGCCTTGGGGGCACCATAGGAAACGCCGGCGTTGGCCCGACCATATTCCGTTGTCCGGCGGATCTCGATAATAGCTATCGCACCAACACGGCCGGGCCAAGTGAAGGCGCTGTTGACCCGTTTAGTTACGACATGACGTGCTATGATTTGAACGGCACTGTCAACCCTGGCCCTGCCACAATCATCAACGGGACGGGCGGCCCGATTTACCCTTTCAAAGCTTCGCAAATCCGGAATCCGGCCGGGAAAATCCTTATTCCGGAGCCGTGTACCACGTTAAAGCCTGGTGAGGCCCCGCCGCCGGACATCGCCGTTACTCAATGGGCCAACGTCACCCCCCGATGGGAACCGTTTAGCGGCGGCGGCGGAAATGGCTACGAAAGTTATCCTTCAACGTACCCGGATAATTATCTCACGTGCAGACATGATAATAACGCTGATGTGGGTTTTGCGGATGGCCACGCGCAGCTTGAACCCTGGATGTTCGGCGCCGATGAGAGAAACTCCTTCCCCGCTGATTAAGGGAACCTGGTACAGCGATTGATATTCCAGAAATTTCATCGCCGCTTCCGGGCATGAGCGCACAGGCGGTTTGTCGTGGATGCTTTGCGGATGATTGCATTAGGCAGCGGACAGTTCGCCGTTTTGGGGCCAATTTTTGGGCCTTTGTCAACCCCCAAAAGGAGTGCAAACGTTCCATTGAAAGAAATGCCCTATGACAGTATTCTAATAGTGTGAAGTCCTTTTGTACAGGTAGCAGGCCCACGATATCTTCAAGTCGTTCGCGTGGCGCCGGATTTACCTTGATCGAATTGTTGGTCGTCATTGCCATCATCGCCATCCTAGCGGCCGTGCTGCTGCCGGTGCTGGCTTCCGCCCAAAAGAGAGCGCTCCAGGTGGCGTGCCTGAACAACGCCAAAGAACTTGACACCGGTTTTCAGATCTATATCAATGACAACAACGACAATGAGCCGGGTTGCGCTGCCGGAACGGCTTATGGGGCATACACTTATGATTGGATATATTGGCGCTTGCCTTCCTACCCGGCAGCTAACGGTGGGACCACCCTTTATCCCTATAATAGCCCTATCCTGGCCTGTCTGGGCGGGACGGTGGGAAGCACCAACATCATGCGGTGCCCCATGGATCTGGATAATAGTTTTCGAACCAACGGGGGAGTAGCCGCCGAAGGGTACCCTTACGATTTTAGTTATGAGGCAACCAGCCTTAGTGTATCCAATAATATAAACCCTGGCGCGACCTTGATCGATGATAACGGCACGGTCTATCCATTCAAGGCTTCGCAATTTAGGAATAACGCCAGCAAAATCCTGATTGCGGAACCCAATACCACAACGAAGCCCGGTGATATGCCGCCCTGGGACACTAGCGGGTGGGCCGCTGAAACCGGGCGTTGGGAGCCTTTAAATGATAATGAGGGATACGCTCCCGACAATTATTTGACCTGCCGCCACAATGGCCGCGCCGATTGCGGTTATGCCGACGGCCATGCGGAACTGACACCGTCGGGATACAGCACCAATATTTGGCGTGTCCTGCCCGAGTACTAAAACGGGCATTCCCGCCACAAAACGCCGCCGCCCCCGCGCTACAGTTCCAAACGCCGTGCAAATCGGCTTGCCACAGCCGCTGATTCCTGCGAAATATACCCGGACAAAATCTGGAGAGATGGCCGAGTGGCTGAAGGCGATGGTTTGCTAAACCGTTATACGGTCAAAAGCCGTATCGGGGGTTCGAATCCCCCTCTCTCCGCCACTCTTCGCTTGGCTACTTTTCGCCGCTGTATTCCATTGCCCACCGGCAACCGGCTTTGATATTTTTCCGCCGATGTCCAACGAGGCTGCCTCAACGCCTTCCAAGGCGCAAATCTTCTTCCGCCGGTTAATCACCACGGTGATTCTCTGGACGGCCATCATCGTTGCTTTGTTTTACGGCAATGAAGTGGTTTCGGATGGCGTCTTCCTGTTCGTCATTGTTTTGCTTTCCGCCGCCGGGTTGATGGAATTTTACGGGATGGCCGAAAAGCGCGGTCTGGCCTGCTTCAAGTGGTGCGGGCTCCTCGGCGGAATGCTGCTCACGGCCGGGACCTTTT
>JASHZU010000392.1 GCA_030042375.1 Verrucomicrobiia bacterium | reverse complement strand
TGATTGGAACGGCCTTACGCTGCTCTACGCCAATGCCACCAACAACATCATTTCCGGTTGCTGGTTCGGCCTGGACGCCACTGGCACCAATGCCGCGCCGAATGCTTATCAGGGAATCCTCATTGCCGCCGGCGCGAGCGGAAACATCATCGGCGGCACGAACGCGCTGCAACGCAACGTCATTTCTGGCAACGCGCAATACGGTGTTTTCATCACCGATTCGAACACCACCGGCAACGTCGTTCTCGGCAATTACATCGGCACCGACTTCACCGGCAGCAACGCCGTGCCCAATACCGCCAGCGGCGTCTTGCTCGGCAACAGCACCAGCGGCAACATTATCGGCAGCGCCAATCCCGCCGGACGCAACGTCATTTCCGGAAACATCCAATACGGCATTTGGATTTCCAATACCGTGAACAATGTCGTCGAGGGAAATTATCTGGGCATGAACGCCAGCGGTGAAACCGCCCTGGCCAACCAGGCCAGTGGCATCGCCCTTTTTGGCGGCTCCCAAAATCTCATCGGCGGCACGTCCTCCGGCGCAGCCAATGTTCTTTCCGGCAATTTTGGCTATGGCATTGAGATCCTCAATCCCGTCGCCACGGGAAATTGGATTGAAGGCAACCTCATCGGTCTCGACGCCGCCGGCACTAACGGCATCGGCAATGGCACCGGCTACGGTGGCGTCCTTTTGGACGGCGGCACGACCGGTAACATCATCGGTGGCACGGTCCCCGGCTCGCGCAACGTCATTTCCGCCAACAACCCCGCCGGCGTTTTCTTTGTCGACGCGAATGGCAACACCATCGAGGGCAATCTCATCGGCACCGACATTACCGGCACCAATGCCCTCGGCAACAGCACCGGCGTTTATATGCCCTATGGCGCTCCGAACAACAACCTCATCGGCGGCTCAACCGCCAGCTCAGGCAATGTCATTTCCGGCAACACCAACTATGGCGTCTATCTGTCAGAATCCGTCACGACCAGCAATTGGTTTGAAGGCAACAACATCGGCGCGGATATCACCGGCACCAATCCCCTGCCGAATTATGTGGGCATAATTCTTTTTGGCGGCGCGACCAATAACATCATCGGCCTCAAGCCCAACGGCGCCGGTCTCGGCAACCAAATCGCCTTCAATTACTGGGACGGCGTATGGGTGAGCGATCCCACCACCGCCGGGATTTCCATCCGCGGCAATTCCATGTTCGACAATTACAACCTCGGCATCGATGTGTTTAACAGCGCCAATAATTCTCCAACCGCACCTGTCGTCACTAACGCCTTCGGTTACCAGGGCAGCACCATCGTGCACGGCACGCTCAGCAGCGTGGCAAACCGGAATTATTTCATCGACGTTTACAGCACTCCCAACAATGACGCCGGCCAGGGACAGTTTTATCTCGGCGCCGCCACCGCTACGACCGGCGCTTCCGGCAACGCCACCTTCGCCCTCACCAACAATGCCGGGAATGATTCCGGCCAATATATTACTGCCACGGCCACCGACCCCTTCGGCGATACCAGCGACTTCAGCCCCGCCGTCCTGGCCACCAATCTGCCCGCGCCGTGGGCGCAATTTAATGGAAACTTTGCGTGGAAAACCAATCGCTTCAATTTTTCCGTCATCCTCGAAACGAATTTCAATTACAGCATCCAGACCTCGACCAACCTCGCGGCCAATCCCATCGTCTGGACGACCCTCACCAATTTCACGGCCACCAACGTCTTGTTTAACTTCAGCGATGTGAAAGCATCGAACACAGCCCGTTTCTATCGCGTCATGTGGTAGTAAATTTTAGGCCGGGCTTGAAGCGAATCCAAACTCCTCCAGAAATTCCTCCATCGGCGCGCGGATTTCCACGCGCTTCCTCGTGAACGGGTCCGCGTAAGCCAACTCTTTCGCGCGCAAACCCAGCGGCAATTTGCCCTCGCGCTTTCCGTAAAGCTCATCGCCCACAATCGGCAAGCCGGACTCCAGCAGATGCACACGGATTTGATGCGTGCGCCCCGTCACCGGCTTCGCTTCCACCAGTGAAAACTTCCCGCGCGTCTCGAGGACTTCGAAGTGCGTTTCCGCTTCTTTGCCCGCGCGCGCGTCCACTTTCATTTTGCCAATCTGTTGCGGGTCCGGCGCGAGTTTGAGCGAGCAATTCCAGTCTTTTTGCCTGGGCGCGCCGGTCACGACCGCCCAATAAACCTTTTCCATCTTCCGGCTCTCGAACAATTTCGAAAGCGTCTCGACCGCGCCAAAGCTTTTCGCAAAGAGCAGGATGCCGCTCGTGTCTGCATCGAGGCGGTGCACGTGGCGAAGAAATTTCAGGCTGCGTGAGCGCGCCCAAAAATCGCGCGCGGCGATGGACGACGTGATGGCCGCCTGCAAATTGCGCCCGGTCTTTTGCCACGAATGCGGCACCAGCATCCAGCCGCGCGGCTTATCGATCGCGATGACCGAACGGTCCTCATACAAGATCGGAATCGGCTCGCTGTCCGCCAGTTCGATGAAATTCGGTTTGGGCACGATGGTTAAGTATTTAATTTCTAAAAATATCCATTTTAAACGTCGCGGTCCCCGATGGTGAGACTGGCACGTTTGTGGCGTCCCATGTTCCATTGGCATGAGTTGTCGCCTTTATTCCATTAACTTCGACGAAACAATTGGTATCACTGATAGTCCCTCTGATGTTAACTCTAGGCTTATTAAGTTGATTCCCTCTTAACGGTTCCATAACAACTGTTACCTGGGCTTTGCTGACACTGATAGTATTCGTGCTGGAATTGCCTACGGTATCAGTAGCGACGAGAGTGATTTCGTTTGTGCCGGGTCTGATTGGCAAATGATTGCCCCAAACCTTGCCGGACAACTCAACAATTGCGTCAGACGCATAGATATGATCGGAGGCGTCTTTAACGATTATATGTACCGTGGCAGTGTCATCATCGACTTGAGCCTGGAGGTCAAGCTCATCGCCCGCAATTTGAGTTTTGTCCGGCGGCCACGTGACTTGCAGCCTGGGTGGTTTCTTGTTCGCATAATCAAGTTTATACGTCCGCCGTGTCGCGTATTGTTTTCCATTACCGTCTCTCACATGAATTGTGATGCGGTTTTGGCCAGGCATCACTTCGACCCAATAGAATTGAAAGAGGTTTGTGGGATGAAACATAAAAGCATGGAGTTGCTGTTCGAGCTGCCAGCGGTTCGAATTATAATAGCCAAGAAAATTGGGGCGGAGTTCGCGTTCGATACGATTAATATCCTTCTGGTCGAATGCCACCCCCATAGTATACCCCTGCTGGTTTTTATTTACGCCGGCAGAATTGGAAATATCAAATGTGATTCTCTGAATGTCACCGCCGTAAAAACCTTCAATCTCAATTCTTGGCTGGGTAACAACGAGATTTGTAGGACTCGTTATGATTATCCCGGGCCGTATGCCGACTCCTGCAAATGGCATCAATGAAACATATGACTCGGATACAATTCCAAATATAAGCCATGCAATAAAACCTCCTCCGATTAGCGTGATAAAATATAAAATGCCACTATTGATGCGTTTCACGATTTCCGCCACTCCTTCTTCGGCGGCTCGGGCAGGCCCTGGGCGCGCAACGCCGTCCGGAAATGCATCTTGGCAATTTTCGCCAAGTTTTCCGCCCCGTGTTCCTCCACGAATTTCTTCGCCGTCGCATCCACCGCCGCCGATGCGCCCTTGGGCAGTT
>JASHZU010000391.1 GCA_030042375.1 Verrucomicrobiia bacterium | reverse complement strand
GCGTCCATGCCGTTGTCCATGAACCATTCGCCCATGGCCGCGCCGGCAAACGGCGCGAGATACTGGTTCGTCGCAGAATCCGAGGCCGCCGCCACGACAATAATCGTATAAGGCATGGCGCCCGCTTTTTCGAGTGCGTCAATCACCCGGGCCACGTTGGACTGCTTCTGGCCCACCGCCACGTAAATACTATAAATCGGACGGAAATTTTTATCTCCGGAAGACTCACCAGCCTTATTGATGCGCGCCTGGTTAATCATCGTGTCGATGCCGATCGTGGTCTTGCCCGTCGAACGGTCGCCGATGATCAGCTCACGCTGGCCGCGGCCAATCGGGATCATCGCGTCAATCGCCATGATGCCCGTCTGCACCGGCTGGCTGACGGATTTGCGCCGGACGATGCCGGGCGCAATTTTTTCCACCGGATAAAATGCTTCGTTTTTAATCGCGCCTTTGCCGTCAATCGGCTGGCCGAGCGAGTTGACGACGCGACCCAGCAACCCTTTGCCCACCGGCACCTGCAACAGCTTTCCGGTCGTGCGCACTTCGTCGCCTTCTTTGATTTGGGTGTAATCGCCGAGGATGACGGCGCCGACTTCGGTTTCCTCCAGGTTGAGTGCGATGCCGGTGATGCCATTGCCAAAATCCAACATCTCGTTGAGCATCGTGTCGGTCAGGCCTTCAATCTTCGCCACACCGTCGCCGATTTCGCGGACGGTGCCGACGTTTTGTTTGGCCACCGCGGCCTTGGCGCCGCTGATTTGCGCTTCAATTTCCTGCAATAGATTGCTCATATAAATTAACTGATTTTTGCGCGCTAAGCGCTTTCAAAACTTTCTTCTAATTTTTCCAAACGTGTCTTGATGCTGCCATCGTATAGGTCGCTGCCGGCCTGGATCCGCAAGCCGCCGAGAAGCGCCGGGTTTTGGGCGAACGAAATGTTCATGCTGTTGCCGTACTTGCTCTTGATTTGCCCGGCCACAGTGTTTTGCACGTCTGGCGGCAATTGCGTGGCGCTTTCCACCCGCGCCGTCCTCTGCTCCACATCCAATTTCACCAGCCGGTACAAACGCGACAGGATTTCCAGGTAGCCGCGCGGCTTGTTCGCCGCCAAAAGCTGCAGCGCCTGCCGGACGCGATTTTCGTCCAGCACCCCGTTGACCTGGCAACTGCGGAACAACTCCCGCGTTTCGCGTATCGCTTGTTTGGAAATTTTCATGGCTCGTTTGGCCCGGTTAAAATTTCAAATGGGAGATTTGAAACCCTACGCGGCCAATTGTTTCTCGGTTTCCTCCGCCAGCCGGCGCTGGTCGTCCGGCGTCAGAATCTTTCCGGTCACGGTCGTGGTAGTTTGCACGACCAGCCGGCCGACTTCGCGCTTCAATTGCGCGAGCATTTGCACATGTTCCTGCGCGGCGGCTTCACGCGCCTTGGCGATGATTTGTTCCGCTGCGGCGATCGCTTTTTGCGTTTCCTGCTCGCGAACGCGGGCAGCGGCCTCGCGGCCTTCTTCAATCAGCTTATTCGCCTGGTCGCCGGCATCCGCCAGGATTTTCTGGCGTTCGGCTTCCGTACGGGCCACGTCCGCCTTAATCTTTTCCGCATTGGCCAGCGCCTCGGCGATTTTCTCGCGGCGCGTCTGAAGCATGGTGAAAATCGGCTTGTAGGCCAATTTCCACAGCACAAAAAAGACGATTGAGAAGCTGATCAACTGCGCGACCAGCATCCTCCAGTCAAGACCTAGAGCGTCCATAACAATTCAGGTTAATGAGCGCCACTGCCGCCGCCGACGACAAGCCAGCCAATAATTGCCCAGGCTTCGATCAAGCCAATGCCGACGAAGAACCACAGGAGCAGCTTGCCGGACATGCCGGGATTTCGCGCCAAGGCAATGAGAACTCCAACGGTCGCAATGCCGTCACCGATGGATGCGCCGGCGAAGGCTAAACCGATGTGAACGTTACCTGTCATTTCTGCTAGCATCATATACTTTTCTTTCTGTTGGTTTTGGTTATCGCCCCGGCGTCCAACGCCGGGCAAATTTAAAAAATTTAGTGGTGCGGCTCTTCTTCGGTATGCGTGCACATCGTGGCGACAAACGCCACGACCAGGATGGCAAAAACAAATGCCTGCACCAGGCATACAAAGACGTCATAACAATAAGCCACGATCGAAAGCAAAATCGCCCAAACCCACGAGCTCATGTGGAGCGTCATGTCCATGATGGTTGAGCCGGCAAAAATATTGCCATAAAGACGCATGGCCAGCGCCACCGGCCGGGCAAACAGGATGGAAACCAAATCCATCACGCCGATAAACAGGAACATCACCAAAAACAGCGGAAACAGCCATTTGCTGGTTTGCACTTTCACGCCAAAAATGTGTTTGACCAGGCCCAAAAAACCGTTGTAACGGATCGCCCAGTAAAGACTCATCACCAGGAAGAGCGTTGCCATCACGATCGTCAGGTTCGCGTCGGCGGTGGGCGGCCGGAAAAGCGGCGTAAATTTTCCACTGGCATCATGAGTGCCAATGCTCCCAACGCCCGGAATCACGTCCAC
The DNA here is from genome assembly GCA_030042375.1 of Verrucomicrobiia bacterium. Next base: position 770 of record JASHZU010000391.1, on the reverse strand, counting down.
AAAATTGGACATCAGGATGAATATGAAAAACGTTGTCGCAAACGGAAAAACCCATTGTGTGACGCGCTTGTCCAAAATGTCGCCCATCAAACTTTCCCAGCCTTCGACGACTGCCTCCAGGATGTTCTGCATTCCACCGGGAATTTCTTTGATATTTTTCGGTGTCGTTGCGCGGACAATAATCAAAATCAGCGCCGCGATAATCCAGGTACAGACCATCGAATTGGTCACCGGCAATCCGGCAACATGAAAAATCACTCCCGCCGCCTGTGACGGCAGCTCTTTTTCCGGAGGCGCCGCCGGCGCCGGAACCGCCGGATTTGCCACGGTCGTCGCAGCCGGTGCGTTGCTAACGCTGGCGGGCGAAGGCGTTTGGGCGTTCACATTTGCCGTCAAAATCAGGGCAAAGAACGCTATCGCGAAAACTGATAAACAGAGTTGCTTCACTTAAAAATCGTTAATGGCGACACCAATGGCTTATTAACTGGCCAATTGGGCTTCCAAAGACGGAAAATGTGCCTCATCGTGAAAAATTTCACAAGCAATTTTTAGAAAAATTTTTGGTTGTCTAAAGCGCCTGTCTGCGCTGGTTTACGACAATTTTATTTTTGCGGAGTCGTCGCCGCCGGGTTGGTCCCCGCAGGCGGCAAACGGCCAATCCACCATTCCGACGGTGCGTAAATCCATTGCAGTTCCGGAATGTTTGGCGGGCCCGAACCCGCTTGGTGGATAATCATCCGGTCCTGCGGGCGCATTTTTTTCGCCCAGGG
>JASHZU010000048.1 GCA_030042375.1 Verrucomicrobiia bacterium | reverse complement strand
AATTCCATCGCTTCGACAATCCCATCTTCCGTCCGCGCCACGGCGGCGAATGGTTCGGCTGGTTCCAAAAGGCCCTGATGGTGCGAACTGTTCACGCGTAAAGTTGTCGTGCCCGTAATTCTGGACAGCAGCGAACCCCGTGTCAACGGAACTTCATGTGTTAATGCTTCGCCTGCCTTGTCCCGACCCTGGTGGTTTAGCGACCCCGGCAACTGGCTCGGAATGTCTACAATCAATGGTCGCCCGAAGGCCACGTTCAGCATTTGGAATCCCCGGCAGATCGCCAGCAGCGGCTTGCGTTGCTCAAAAACTTCTTCAATCAAAATCAATTCCCGCAAATCGCGCGCCCCGCCGTCCGGCGGCATTTTCACCGTCCGCCGAACCTTGCGCGGCAGGTTCTTTGTGTAAATGGCCGGGTTAATGTCATCGCCTCCGGTGAGCATCACGCCGTCCGCGCGTCTTACCGCTTCGGCCAGCACCTTCCGGTTTGTGGTCATGGGCGCCACCACGGGGATCCCCCCGGCTTCCAGAATCGACTGCTCATACCGGAATGACAGGCTGCTGGAAGTGTCCTGAAACTCGACACCCCTCCTTTCGCTGCTGGGAGTTACTAAAATCAAGGGTAATTTAACCATTGCGCTAGTGAGTTTTCCATTAAAGTCATCCCACCCCGGCCATGGCATAACATATGCTTAAGAGGCACTTACCATGACGAACAGTGTAAATAGTGATGTAAAACGAAGCTCCGTTTACCATTTGCTGAACACTATTGCGCCCAGCAACCATAAACTCAAGGCTGATTTGGACTTCCTGGGATGCACGGCGATTGCCGGCCTGGCCTTGCTTGCCGTGGCTGCCGTGCGCTTGTTGGTGCTTTGGATCCTTAGCAGCCAGTAATCCGAATGCATTCGCTTTTTCAGCTCCTTCACTTGGGCGGAAGCTGGGCTCTGGTTCTATTTGTTGCCGCCACCCTCCTTTCAAGATTCCATCGTCTCTAAAAATAAATTCCGTGTCCGTCCGTAATTCTACGTTAAACTAGGTTCGTGAAAATCATCACGGACGAAAAATGCACCCGTTACTCCAGCCCCGGCCATCCTGAACGGCCCGCGCGAATCACCGCCACGGTCGCGCTTCTCAAAGAACAAAAGGAATTGCCCATCCAATGGCTTGCGCCCACAAGCGTCACGGACGAACAAATCCTGCGCGCCCACACGCCTGAAATGCTTGCGCGACTGCAGATCCCGCGCGATTTTGACGGGGACACGGCATACCATGACGGCATTTCCGGTTATGCCCGGGCTTCGGCGGCTGCCGCCCTTGACGCCCTGAAACTGGCGCGCGCCGGCGAGACTGCTTTCAGCTTGATGCGTCCGCCCGGCCACCATGCCACCCGCAAATCTCAAATGGGCTTCTGCTACCTAAACAACATTGCCATTGCCGCGCTTGAAGCGCTGGCAACAGGGACAGAGCGTGTCGCGGTTTTTGACTTTGATGTGCATCACGGCAACGGCACTGAAGATATTCTGCTCAATCACCCCGGCGCCGCTTTCTATTCCGTTCACCAATTCCCCTGCTATCCCGGCACCGGCCAAAGAAATGTCGGTAATAACTGTTTCAACTATCCAGTCGGGCCGGGTACTCCGCGTGAAACCTGGCGCGCGACACTGGCCCGCGCAATCAATGACATGAAAAAATTCTCCCCCACACTCATTGAGGTTTCTTCGGGATTTGATGTTTATGAGAATGATCCGCTTGCCCAGGGAACGTTGACCGTGGAAGATTTCTTTTGGCTGGGACAGCAATTGCGCGCCCTGAAAATTCCCTTCTTTAGCCTGCTCGAAGGTGGCTACAGCAACGATTTGCCGGAATTGATTTTGGCTTACCTGAAAGGTATCGGAGAAGACTAAGCCGTGGCGGGTTGCGCGGCGATTGCCTGGGCCGCAGCCAAATCCGCTTTGCGCTGGCGCAGGCTCTTGAAAAATTCATAGCCCTCGCGGCAGCGGCGCACCATGATGTCTTTGTCCTCCAACATCGTCTTGATGATGCGCAGAATCGGTTTCGGACGCAGATAGTACGTGCGATAAAAACGGTCCACCGCCTCGAAGATTTCTTCCTTGGAGGCGCCGGGATATTCCAACGTGCTTTGCTGGAAGCCATCGCCCTCCACCAAATCCGTTTTGTCCTTTTTCACGAACCAGCTGTTCAACTTGGCCTGCTCGTAAAGCTCCGTGCCCGGATACGGCGCGGCGAGCGAGACCTGGAGGCTGAACACATCCAGCTCTTTGGCAAAATTAATTGTCTGCTCGATCGTCTCTTTGGTCTCAACGGGCAAACCGAGGATAAACGTGCCGTGGATCACCACACCGGCCTTGTGGCAGGACTTGGTAAACGCACGCATTTCATCCGTCGTTACACCCTTCTTGATGCGCTTGAGCGTGTCGTCATTGCCACTCTCGTAACCGACCAAAAACAGGCGCAGCCCGTTGTCTTTGAAACTCTTGACGGTGTCGTAATCCAAATTCGCACGGCTGTTGCAACTCCAGGTCAGCCCCAGCGGCCCCAATTTTTTGGCGATTTCGCGCGCGCGCGGCAAATTCGCCGTGAACGTATCGTCGTCAAAGAAAAATTCACGCACCTGCGGGAACATTTTCTTCATGTAAGCCATCTCGTCCGCCACGTTTTGCGGCGAACGAACGCGGTATTTGTGCCCGCCAATGGTCTGCGGCCAGAGACAAAAACTGCACTGCGCCGGGCAGCCACGCCCCGTATAAAGACTCACGTACGGATGCAACAGGTAACCGATGAAATAATTCTCAATCTTCAAATCGCGCCGGTAAACATCCGCCACCCACGGCAGCGCGTCCATGTCCTGGATCATTTCACGCTCCGGATTGTGCACGATTTTCCCTTCCTGGTTCCTGAAGGAAAGTCCCGCAATTTTTTCCAGCGGCCGGTCTTCCGCCACTTCTTTGCAGGTATAATCAAACTCTTTGCGGCCTACCCAATCAATCGCCGTTGACGCTTTCAACGTCTCGGTCGGCAGCACCATCGTATGCGCGCCGATAAATCCCACCTTCGTGTCCGGCTTTTGCTTCTTGATAGCCTCTGCCACTTTGCAATCGTTCTTCAGCGACGGCGTGGAGGTATTGATGATGACGTGGTCGAAATCCTTTGCAATGGCCAGGCACTGTGCGAGGTCCACATTATGCGGCGGGCAATCCAGCAGACGCGCGCCGGGCGTCAGCGCTGCCGGTTGTGCCAGCCAGGTAGGATACCAAAACGATGTGACTTCGCGCCGCGCCTGATAGCGCGCACCCGCGCCACCGTCAAAGCCGTCAAACGACGGCGGTGAAAGATAAAGTGTTTTGCCCATTTAAAATAATCAATGCTTCAAAGTTTCCGGCTTCGTTTAAATCCTCAGCCAAAAACTCCCTGTCGCTCTATTGCCCTTCCGCCTCATTCGTCCCGCAATGAGTGCCCACATGCGTCTCTTCTTTTTGCGAGAACGCGCCGCGCGCGCTGGCGGCCGGCGAACTAATCGCGGCTTTTGCCTCGGCCAAATGTCCTTTGCCAATCGTCACGCCGTTGTATGCGCGCTTTTCCAAATCCGGCGAATACGGATACGCCTTCGGCCTGGGCCAGAAATTGTATTTGATGTTTTTCCAATTATCGCCGCTCTGGTAATTCGTGCCCAGCGCGCCGCTGGGGTCATAGCCGCAGTGGACCATGCAGTGCTCGCAGCGAGGATCGCGTGCTTTGCCGTCGACCACGCCGTATTTGTCCCATTGTACCTTTTCGAGCATTTCCTGGTAGCCGCCGTAATGGCCGTCCGTCATCAGATAGCACGGCGCTTTCCAGCCGCGGACGTTATAGGTCGGGATTGCCCAGGCCGTGCAGGTCAGCTCGCGTTTGCCCGCGAGAAATTCCTGGTACACCGGTGTGCCGAAAATCGTGAACGCCTTGCCCCAGTCCAAAATCTTCGCAAATTTTTTGCGCGTCATGTCGCGCGTCAGGAAAAAGTCTTTGGGATCGCGGCCGAGTCGCTTCACCATGTCTTTCTTGGCGGCGTCATAATCGTACCCCGGAGAAATCGTATGCCCGTCCACTTCCAGCGATGACAGGAATTTGAACATGTCCTCAATTTCCTGCACGTCCGTCTCTTTATAGACCGTCGTGTTCGTGGCCACCTGGTAGCCCAAAATTTTCGCCATGCGGATGGCCGCAACGCATTCCTTGAATACCCCTTCGCGCTCGACAATCAGGTCATGCGTAAATTCCAAACCGTCCACGTGGACATTCCAATACATCCATTGCGTCGGGCGGATAACGACTTTCTTCTTCGCCGCGTCATCCGACTTACGGATGGTTTCAGCATCCTTGTCGGTAATTAATTTCTCGTCCAGCAACCGCTTCAGTTTGGGTTCAACTTCCGCCGAATAAATCGCCGCGAGATAATCCTTCATTTTTTTCCGCATGAACACCCCGTTCGTGCAGACGTAAATGACCCGGCCCTGGTCGAGCAGGCCGTTGATCAATTCTTCAATCTTCGGGTAAATGAGCGGTTCGCCGCCGCAGATGCTCACCATCGGCGCATCGCATTCCAGCGCCGCTCCCAGGCATTTTTCCAGCGGCACCATGTCTTTGAGGCTCGTGGAATATTCGCGGATGCGGCCGCAACCGGTGCAAGTCAGGTTGCAGGTGTGCAGTGGCTCGAGTTGAAGCACCATCGCAAACTTTGGAGTTTTGCAAAGTTTGTGCTTAATTATATGACTGGCAATTTTTTTTGTCAGCGCGAATGGAAATCGCATAAGGATGTAATTTTATTTCGCAGAAGCGAAAAGTGAGGAATTGGGAACCATGACACATGGCGCATTGGTCGCCGGTGTGGTATCGTTCCGCAGGAGGCCCGGCATAAAAAATGTCGCCGGGGAAACGGTCGTGCCTGCGGAAATACCGCCGCAGCCGCCAGTCAAAAATACCAGGGGCAGCAACAGTATTGCCAGACAGGTCAATTTCCAATTTAATCTCACCTCCTAAGTATAAATGAATCCTGCCTGATGGCAAATGAATAAAACACCTAATTTTCCTGCCGATAATCTGTATATGAACCTCTTTGACAAATCGGCTGGTTACAACAGAACGATCGTCCGCTGGCTTTGGTCCATTTTTTTTCTCCTGGCCCTCTTTGCGGGGACGAATCTTATTTTCGGTGATACGACACAGGACAAATTTTTTGCCGCCCGCGCACAGGCTGTTTTTAACCGGGCACAGGCGCAATACCAATCCAACACCAACGACCCTGTCCTGGCCTGGCAATATGGCCGCGCCTGTTTCGATTGGGCCGGCTGGGCCACCAATAAATCGCAGCGCGCGGAAGTGGCGCGCGAGGGCATCGCTGCCTGCCGCCAGTCGCTTTTATTGACCAATTCCGCTGCCGCCCATTTCTACATGGGACTCAACCTGGGTCAGCTCGCGCAGTGCGAGCTGCTCCACGGCCTCCGGCTCGTCCGTGAAATGGACCAGGAATGGCAAATGGCCTTGAGCCTGGACCCCACTTTCGATCACGGCGGTCCTGCGCGCAGCCTGGGCTTGCTTTATCGGGACGCCCCCGGCTGGCCGCTCAGCCTCGGCAACCGCCGCAAGGCATTGGATTATCTCCAAAACGCCGCGGCGCTCGCGCCGGACGATCCGGAAAATATTTTGAACCTCGCCGAAGCCTATTTGAAATGGGGCGACCGCAAAAATGCCCAAAAGGAATTGGATATCCTGGACGCCCTTTGGCCCAAGGCGCGGAAAAAATTAACCGGCGAAGCGTGGGAACAGGATTGGTATAATTGGTCAAGACGCCGCGACACCTTGTGGGAGAAACTGAACCAGTCCTGATTTGCCGATGCGGCGGGCAGCTTACTCTGCTTGTCAATCGTCACTTGACATTCATCACAATTTTAATTGCCCTCCCAGTAGCAATTTCTTATGTTTCGCCATTCGCACACAGGATTTTAAAGCCTATGAAAATGACCCTCAAAACTATCTTGTTCAGTTTTGCCGCCGCTGCCATCCTCGCTTTGCCCGCGTTATCGTACGCCCAGGATGCTGATACCAGCTCAACCACTGCAACCAAACCCACCAAGCATAGCAAGCACGGAGCACCGTTTCACGGCACCTTGGATGCCGTGGATACCAATGCGATGACTTTTACCGTGGGCAGCCGCACGTTCGGGATCAGTTCGGAAACGAGAATCATGAAAGATGACCAGCCGGCGATTTTGGCCGACGGCGTGGTGGGCCAGCCAGTGAGCGGCTATTACAAACCGTCCGATGACGGTACCAATTTGATAGCCAGCTCGGTGTATTTCGGCAAGCACGCCAAGGCCAAAGCGAAAGCGAAGAAGAAGCCCACGACCAGCACACCCAGCACAGCGAGCACTGAAAGCGCACCGTCCGCTCCATCTGTGCCATCGACTCCGCCCGCGCCGCCCACAATACCGCCGCCGCCATCGACTCCACCGGCTGCAATGACACCACCGCCCGCACCACCTGAGCCAGGCACGAACAGTTCGCCCGGGCCTTAAAAAGGCTCGCTGGCTTTTAATCTTTCCAGCAGCCGCATATCGGCTTCGGGAAATGGATAAGCGTCCAGTTCGCTTTTGCGAATCCATTTGAATGCTGCACAGCCGAGGGTTTCCGGCCCGTGGCCAATCCATTTGCAAATGAAAAATTTCAGGTGAACGATCTTCGCCTCATAGGCGTGGGTGATTTCTTCGAAGAGTTCGCCGACGACAATTTCCATTGCCAATTCCTCCCGGATTTCCCGCACGAGGCATTCTTCGAACGTCTCGTTGGCTTCGCGCTTGCCGCCGGGAAATTCCCAAAGTCCGCCGAGGTGTGAATTAGCATGGCGTTGGGTGATGAGCAATTTGCCGTCGTGGAAGATGAGCGCGGCGCTGACATCAACAATCTGCCGATGGCCGGCGGACATGGTAATCCTGATTAACGTCCGATGCTCTTATAAATCCAGCCGCGTTTTTCCATTTCGGCCGGGTCGAAGAGATTGCGTCCATCAAACATAATCGGATGGGTCAGTGAGCTTTTCGCGCGGTCCAGATCCAGCGTCTTAAACTCGTCCCACTCGGTTGCAATCACCAGTGCGTCACAACCCTCGGGCACCGCGTTCATGTCCCCGACATACGTGGCACTGGGCAAAAGCGGCTTCGCCTTCTCCATGGCCTTGGGGTCATGGACGCGCAACGCCGCACCTTCTTTCTGCAAACGCTGGCAGAGGTCAATGGCCGGGGAGGTCCGAACGTCGTCCGTGTTTTGCTTAAAGGCCAGACCCAGCACGCCAATTTTTTTGTCCCGCAAAACCCAGAGCGTATCGGTGATTTTTTTAACGAACCGATCCATTTGTTCGACGTTGATGCGCTGCACTTCCTTGAGCAGCCGGAATTCATATCCTACTTGCTCCGAAATCTTGATGAACGCGCTCAAATCCTTGGGAAAACAACTGCCGCCGAAACCAATGCCTGCATTAAGAAAGCGGCGG
>JASHZU010000390.1 GCA_030042375.1 Verrucomicrobiia bacterium | reverse complement strand
GCTCTTCCTGCAATTCCAACACCAGCAGCTCCAGGCGGTTGTGAAAAATGGCCAGGATGACGGCACGCAACCGCCGGATGTTCTCCAGCAAGCCGGGAGGTTTTGGCTCCTTTTCGTCCATCGCTTAGCGGCGTCCCACCAGTATCCCAATGAGCAGCCCCAGGCCCAGCGCAACGCCAATTGATTCATACGGATGGTCGCGAACGACTTCATCCACCGCCTTGGCTTCTTTGATGGCAGTGTCCCCGATTTTTTCGCAGGTGACTTTGGCTGATTCCACCGCCTTGGAGAGACGGTTACGAACTTCCTTTAACTTTTCGCCGGCCTCGCCTGCTGTGGCTTTCAAGAGTTCTTCTGAATCGCGGACCACCAGGCGGAGATCCGCCGCCAAACGATCATTCGCTTCACTGATTGTCATACCATTCCTTTCTTTTTTGAATATCTTCCTTCTCCAATATCCACATAAGAGTTGCCCCTAAATAGCCAGATTGCAAGGGCAAATTAGCCAAAACATTCTAAACACCACCAAGGCAGTCCGATAACGGAAAAAAAGAGCCGGGGAATCATTTGTTTTTCCCCGGCTTTTTACTGATTTAGGTTTGGTTTTGCTGCGAAATAACTTTGAAGCGCTAGGCCGTTTGCTCATCTACGGTGGAAATTCTTTTATCCGTCCGCGGAGTGGTGCGACGCGCGGCAGACTTTTTCTTTTTGCCAAAGCCTTTTAAAATTCCTTCGACTTTTTCCGCGTTCAGCATCATTTCATGCAGGGGCGTGCTGCTGGCGGCCAGCGCGTTGCGCAACGCGCGGATGGAGCCGATTTCATCGGCGCGGGCGGCGATTTGAAAGAGGGCGGGTATCAGCGACTTTTCCGGGGCGATCGTATTCATGGGTTGGAGCGGTTGAACTTGAACTTGCGGGCGGAGCGCCAAATCGGTTGCAAACTGGACCGGAATATCCATGGCTGACGGTTCGCCTGACCCGGGAGATAGAATGCGTTGGTTCTGGATTTGATACTCGCTCATGCGTTGGCGCATCATAAGCATTTCGTATGCCGTTTTTCAGGAAATGATAATGATTGCTTATCGTTGATTTTCAATGATTTACAATGAATGCCAAAAAGCCCCTCTCCCGCAAAGTGCCTGATTTTGAGACACCAGGCCTGTACTTTGCCCAGTTATGTCCCATAATAGTAGCGTGATTGCAAAACGTGTTATCCCCTGCCTGGACGTCCATGACGGCCAGGTCACCCGTGGCGTCCAGTTTGGCAAAGCCGAGGAAGGCGGCCTGCGCAACGTCGGCGACCCTGTGGAACTCGCCATGCGCTACAACGAACAGGGCGCGGATGAAATGGTTTTCTTTGATATCACCGCCAGCGCCCATGGCCGGGCAACGATGGTGGATGTGATTGAACGCGCGGCGGACGAATGTTTCATGCCGCTCACTGTCGGCGGCGGCATCAAATCGGTGGACGATATGTTCACTATGCTCCGTGCTGGCGCGGACAAAATCAGCATCAATTCCTCCGCGCTGGCAAACCCGGAATTAATCCGTGCCGGCGCGGAAAAATTCGGAAGCCAGTGCATCGTCGTCTCGATTGACGCCAAACGCGTCGCGCCGGACAAATGGGAAGTGTTTTCGCACGGCGGACGCAAACCCACCGGCCTGGATGCCATCGAATGGGCAAAGAAAGCCGCCATGCTCGGCGCGGGCGAGATTGTGCTGAACTCGATTGATGCTGATGGCACGCGCGCGGGATTTGATTTAGCCGTTACGCGGCGCGTGAGCGAATCGGTCGGCGTCCCGGTGGTGGCCAGCGGCGGCGCAGGTTCGCTGGAACACATGGCGGAGGTTTTGCTTGAGGGCAAGGCCGACGCTGTGCTGGCCGCGAGCATCTTCCATTTCGGAAATTATACCGTCGGCGACGTGAAAGAATATTTGGCGAAGCAAAAAATTCCCATCCGGCGGCAATAAATTCCACGCAAAAAGCGCTTCTTTTTCGAGTTGTCTTTCCGGACGGTTTCGCCATAGCCTGCCGCATGAATTGGTTCTACGCAGAAGGCAACCAACAACTCGGCCCGGTCTCCGATTCACAACTGGAAGAATTTCTGCGTTCCGGAAAAATTTCTCCCACTACGCTGGTTTGGCGCGAAGGAATGAGCCAATGGCAGCCGTTGGGCGTCGCCCGGCCGATGGCGAACGTTTGCGTCGAGTGCGGTAAATCGTTTCCTCCTGAAGAACTCATTCAACTGAATAATTCGCCGGTCTGTGCCCAGTGCAAACCGATTCTGCTCCAGCGCATGAGGGAAGGCGCGGCCACGCCCTCCGCTTTCGGCAGCCTCTGGCGGATGAATAGCCGACTCGTGGCCCGCACTGGAACAGTTTTCCCCGACCGCTGCGTCAAATGCAATGCGCCTGCCGGCGGTTCCCGCCTCAAACGCACACTTTACTGGATGCATCCCGCCTGGCTCCTCCTGTTCTTTGTCAGCGGGCTTATCCTGATCATCGTTTATTATGCGATCCGCAAACAAGCCGTAGTGCACATCGGGCTGTGTGATGCGCATCGCGAAAGGCGCAAACTCGGAATCATCATTGGCTGGAGCAGCTTCTTGCTGGGCATTCTTCTTTTCATCCTCGCCGGGGTATACAGTTCAGGCTGGTGCGCACTGGCCGGAATAGTCCTGTGGATCGGCGGCGTCATCACCGGCGTCGTCATGGCGCGATTGGTCACGCCCACGAAAATTGACAAGGACTATGTCTGGATGACCGGAGCGCACCGCGACTTTCTGGCGCAACTGCCCGAATGGCAGGGGAAGTAAACCGTCATTGTCACTCTGCCTGTTACGGCATCAACTTTTTGGCGTCGTCCGGCACGTCAATTTTCGTCGCGCCCACGTCCTTAATCTCCACCGTCGTATCGCGGTCAACCGTCATGTCATTGTCATTAAACGTCACGGTGCCGGTGACGTGGAACTCGTACTTGGTCAGCTCGCCGTTGGCCACCCAAAACTGCACCGTGCCTGAAGGATTCGAGATATTGGCGCCACCCCCGCGTCCGCGAAAAGAGAGCAAGGTCTTGGCGCCGGCCGCTGTCAGGTCGCCGGCGTAAGCGCCATTGGTTTCCTGCAGG
>JASHZU010000389.1 GCA_030042375.1 Verrucomicrobiia bacterium | reverse complement strand
CCGCGTTCGCCCTGCCACGAGTCATCAATGTTGATGTACGTCCAGCCGTAATTAATCAGCCCGCTGCTCGCCATCGCCCGCGCGGCGTGGATGACATTGTCGCCCGTCACCGTATCGTGGTACGCGTTCCAACTGTTCCATCCCATCGGCGGCGTCAGCGCAATCGTTTCGCCCACCTTGATGGTGAATTTCTTGGAGTCTTCACCCAAGCCGTTTTTCGCATGCAGCGTCACGACATAATCGCTCTTCAGGCCGAACCATTTTTTATGGACCTTGCCGGTGATGAGTCCCGTGTCGGCGTCCAGCGTCAGGCCCTTCGGCAAATCGTCCGCGGAAAACGTCATCGGCCGGTCGCCTGTGGCAGGAATCTGGTAGAAAAACGGATTCCCCGGGCGCACGCCGAAAACGTCTGGCCCATTGATGCGCGGCGTCTCCGGCGCGGGCGGTGTGCGGATGATTTCCGTCGCAGCATTGGTGTCCTGTTCCATGTCCTGCGCAGGAAGGAAATGAGGGATGATTGAAAGACTGGCAACGGCGCAAACGGTCGTCAGCGTCCGGCGAAAGGTTGATTTCATAGCCGATAGCTTGCAAAAAAAATTCATAAGCGCAAGACTTTCATCCTAGGATGTTCGTTCTAGGGCGAAAGCTTAACCAGGTTCATGTCGCAGAGGGCGGTAGATTTGGGGAACTGAAAAACGGAAGACAGGATCAGTCTTTCTTTAGTTTGGAGGCAAAGGCCTGCCCAAAAGCGACGCCGAACACCACGCCAAGGCCAATACCAAGCCCAATGTTTTTTAGAGCGGCGCCCAAGGCGACACCAAAAGCCGTACCAAGGGAGATACCGATGGCGATGCCCTTTCTGCGAGCCTGTTGCAATTGTTCCGGTGTCATAAAATTCCTGAGATATTCAGTCCATTTTCGCTGCTTTGGCAAGGGGGAATTTGTGCTATCAGCAAGGGCGCATGGGGGCGATAGGTATTGGGGAACTGAGCACCATCCTGATGATTTTTACTTGACTTTGTAAGAAATCTTGCCATGTCTGAAAACTGGTTCGCGTGCGTTGAACCATCAGAGGAGTTTTTAACAACGAGGTTTGTTATGAAAGCCATTTACGCTGAACTGGTTACTTCGTTTTTGCGTTCAAGGTGCGGATTTCTGGTGTCTATGTTGCTGTTGTGCTCGGGCCGGGCGACCTATTCGATGACTTATACGTGGAATGCAGGCAATGGGGATTGGGACGCGAGCATCAACTGGAGCCCGATCGGTGTTCCCGGCGGCAGCGACACCGCTATCCTTGGCTCCGGCACCTACACCGTGACGGTGGATAGCGTTCAAACGGTCGGCGCGCTGGATATGACCGGGAATTCCGGAACGCAAACGCTCAATATTGCCGAGGGGGGGACGTTGACAATCAATAATGCGAGTTCCGGCAGCGCCAATGCCATCATGGTGATAGATGGCGGCACGCTGGCTGGACCGGGCAATCTGGCATTGGCCGGTCCTGTGCAATGGAGTTATGGGACAATTACCAATATGGGAGTATCATTCAGCGGCGGCAGTTTCGGTGTGAGCGATGATTTTTTAAATGACGCTATGTTGACCAACAGCGGGGTGCTTTATTGGACCAACGGCGGCAGCCTGTTGGACGGTAATAACTCGTTTTTTACCAATTTGCCAGCGGCCACCATTATAGTAAGCAACACTTCTGACTTCGTCTATGGCGGCTATTTTCCTTCAGGCACGCATGTGTTTGGCAATGGCGGGACAATTGTCGTGGAAGGCGGCGGCATCCAGGCAATGTATACGGAAAATTTTGTTAATTCAGGAGAGATCAACATCACTGGCAGCACAACGTTCCAATTATATAGCGGCACGCTCCAGGATAGCGGATCGGTCCTCATGGATCCCACTGCGACGTTTGAGGTGTCAGGGACACCGACGGATACATTTACTGCGGCGTCCAGTATCAGCGGCGACGCATCTCCTCCGGGTGGACCGGGCGGGAATCTGCTGGTTAGCGGCGGCACGGTGATTATGAACGGCAGCCTGCAGCAGTTGAGCGGGAGCTGGACCTTTTCCGGCGGCACAACCACGGTCACCGGCCCTGACAGCCGTTTGCTTGGCGCCCTCACCGTTTCCGGCGGAGCAGTCAGTTTTGAAAGCAGCGGATCCATCGGGATTGCCAACCTGACGGTCAGCCAGGGAACGCTGGCTGGACCCCAGAATTTAGTAGCCGGAGTATTTAACTGGAGCGGCGGGACGATTACCAATACGGGAGTATGGTTCGGCGGCGGCAGTTTTAGCGCCGGCGACCTGCTTTTAAGTGACACCTGGATGACCAACGATGGCGTACTTTACTGGACCAACGGCGGCATTCTGTTGGATGGTAATAATTCTTTTTTTACCAATGTGCCAGAGGGTACTATCATCGTAAGCAATGCTTCGGATTTTTTTTATGGAGGTTATTATCCTTCCGGCACGCATGTGTTTGGCAACGGTGGGACAATGATTGTGGAAGGTTCCGGCTCGCAGGAGATGTATTATGAAAATTTTGTTAATTCAGGGACCCTCGACGTCAATGGCGGAACACTCCAATTATATGAAGGCACAAACGAAGACACCGGGCCGGTGAATGTAGCCTCGGGCGCGACATTGAATCTGGATGGAGCGGACACTTTTACTCCGGCATCGAGCATCAGCGGCCAGGGCAATCTTCTGGTCGGCGACGGGACGGCGAATTTGAACAGCGGGTTGGCTTTGACCGGTTCCTGGACGTTTTCGGGCGGCACTGCGACCATCAACGGTCCCGATAGTGTTATCTTCAATACAATTACCGTCTCCGGTGGCACTGTGAATTTTAATGGCAGCGGCACCATTGCTCCGGACATTCTGGCAGTGAGCGAGGGGACATTGGCCGGCCCGCAGGAATTGATCGCCGGCAACCTGGACTGGAGCGGCGGAACGATTACCAACACAGGGGTTTATTGCGATGGCGGAAGTTTCAGTTCGGGCGAATTCTACCTGGAAGCCGCTGCAATAACCAATATCGGCACGCTCTATTGGACTAACGGCGCGGAGATGTTGGATGGTGACGGCTCGATTCTCATCAACGCGTCGTCGGGAGGGATTGTCGTAAGCAATGATTCCGCTTTCTTATATGGAGGCTATTTTTCCGGCTCTCATAGTTTTGTTAATCAGGGGGCTATTACCTTATTCGGCCCGGGCAACCAGGTGATGGCTACGGAAAACTTTGTCAATTCGGGGGTGGTCAATATCTACGGTGGAACACTTTCTTTTTCTCAATGCACCAATACTTTGGCCAATGGTATTCTGAATTTTGGCATTAGCAGCCTCGCCAACTATGGTTCTGTTTCTTTCAGCGGCCCGGCTGATTTGAGCGGCACCTTGACCGCCACGATTCTCAATCAGTCGTTTGTTCCGGCAGCGGACGACGAATGGCCCGTGATAACCTATGGTTCAATTGTGGGAAACTTTTCTACAATCAGCCTGCCGCCTATCGGAGACTGGGAAGAGATTGTCAACCCTGCCGACTATATCATTGAGATTACTCAGACCGCGCCGGCGCCATTCTTCACACAGAACCTGGCGCAAACCAATTATGCGCTGGCGGGCGCTCCGGCGCTTATGTCGGTTGAAGAGGGCGGTACGCCGCCCTTTACCAATCAATGGTTTTACGAGGCCAATGGGATCACCAACGCCGTGCAAAATGGCGGACGTATTAGTGGCGCAACCACAACAAATCTTACCATTGCCTATGCGCAGACTAACGACGACGGCCCCTATCAGCTCTTTGTGACCAACGGGTTCGCGCCCTACTTCGATGTGAGCGGGGTCGGACAATTGGTGGTGGAAGAGGAGCCGCTTTTCAACGGCAATGGTTCCCTTTGGACATTGAACGGCGGCGCGGCCATCCAGAACAATGTTCTGACGCTCACCGACGGCCAGCAGGATGAAGCGCGCAGCGCGTTTTATTACGTTCCCGTGTACTACCCGGCGTTCCGCGCCTCATTCACCTATCAATCGGCACAGGGAACGACGTCCACTAAGGCAGATGGCGTCACGTTCTGCCTGCAAAATACGACTGCGGGGCCAGGGGCGGTTGGGAGCGGTGGCGGCTCACTGGGTTATAAGGGCATCACCAACAGCCTGGCCATTGCCATTGACCAGTTCACCGCAAAAGGGATTGAATGGCTTACCAACGGAGCGGATCCTGCCAACCCTGCCCATTATACCGTGACGGCGCCGGCGGTGGACCCCAGTAGCGGCGATCCTATTAACGTCAGTATTCTTTTTCAGACCAATACCATTTTCCTGGCCATGACGGACGCGGTTACGCTGGGCACGTTTGTAACCAACTTCGCCCTGAATCTGCCTGTCACTGGCACCAACCAGGCGTTTGTTGGTTTCACGGGCGGCGACGGCGACGAGGACTCGGTGCAAACCATCAGCAATTTCAGTTTTGTTCCACTGCCGTCCATCGCTGCGAAAAACTTCGGCGTCAATGTGCTTTTATCGTGGCCAACTGGCACAGGCGGTTACCAATTGCAAAGCACGACAAATCTCATCACGGGGCCATGGGTCATAGTGCCGGTTTCGTATTACGAGGCAGCACAAGGAGCGTTGTATGAAATTACCGTTCCACCCCAGGGCAACGAATTTTATCGCTTGATGCTTCCGGCGAATTAGAGCCGCTTGTTTAACTTCAAGCATCCTGTAACGATAATGTTGACCCTTAAGTCTTTGATTATCAATGATGTAGACCTTTGCCCAAAAATGTTGACCTTTGTGTTGACCTTTAAGTTATTGGTTATCAACGTTGTAGACCTTGTTGACCTTTGTACGCGATATGCACATTGTACTTCTTCCGTCCTCTGGCTTCCGATTTCCTGTAACTTGACAAAGACACAGTCCGTCAACACTTTATGAGCAACCACTATGAAAACTAAAGCATTGTCACTCACCGCTATCGTTTCAATCATGGGCACAGCCAGCCTCTTGGCCATTACTTCGCCCCAGACCCAAAGCGCACCCATCGCTCCTGCGGCCCAATTTGAGACCGTCCGGTTCAGCGATTCACCGGAAGCGGACATGATGCATCAGGCCTATCGCATCCTGGCCAGTGGCGACCATGATTACAAAGGCCATCGCCTCGCGGCGATGAAGCAGGTGAAAAAAGCGGCCGACTTGCTCGGCCTCGATTTGAGCGGCGACGACAAAGACCGCGAGAAACAGGTTCTGTCCGATGACAAATTGCGCGAAGCCCGCGACCTGCTCACCCACGTCCTGGATAACTCGGATGTGAAAGGCCAGAAGGGAATTTCCGACCACGTCAACGCAGCCATTAAACAAATCAATATCGCGCTGTCGATCCGTTAAGCGGCTGCTGGCAGGCGGATGGTGAAAGTGGTCCCGACGTTTTCCTCACTGGAAACTTCGATGGTGCCGCCGTGCGCTTCAATAATCGCCTTGGAAATTGCCAATCCCATCCCGGCATTGCCGGAGGAGCGGGATTTGTCGGCCCGATAAAACCGCTCGAACACCCGCGACAAATCGTCCGTGGCGATTCCCTGGCCAGTGTCGCTCACGGTCACAACGGCCATACCGCTTTCCATCCGGCCGGCGACCTTCACTTCGCCGCCATCGTGATTGTACTGGATGGCGTTGGTCAAAAGATTGGTGATGACCTGCCCAAGCCGTTCGGAGTCGCCCTCGATTTCCAGCGGGGAAAGGTCAGTGGAAATTTTAACGCCGCTTTCATCTGCCAGCGGCCGGATGAGCTCCACGCAATCGCCAATGGTCTTTGACGCATCGAAGCGCAACCGCTTCATCTGCTCCTGCCCGGCGTCGAGCCGCGCCAATTCAAGCAGCGCGCCGATGAGTTTTTTCATCCGTTGCGCCGCGCGCTGGCAGGCCTCGACCGTTTGCTTGTAATCTTTGGCCTCGCGCTCGCGGTTCAACGCAGTCTGCGTCTGCGTCAGGATGACCGAAACCGGCGTGCGTAATTCATGCGCCGCATCGGAGGCGAATTGTTTCTGTTGCGCAAATGCGGCCTCCAATCGAGCAAACGTGGAGTTCAAAACTGCGGCGAGCTGGCCCAGCTCGCTCTCCGTTTCCGACGTATTAATGCGTTGTGACAAATCGCCCGCGGAGATTTTTACGGCGGTGGCGCTGATGTTTTCTACCGGGCGAATGGAACGCGACGAAATCCACCAGCCACCCGCGAGGCCGAAGAGCAAAATAATGGCACTGACGCCCGTTAACGTAAGCGCAGTCATTTTTAGCTGGTGCAATTCCGTCGTGATGGAGCAGCCAATAATGATAAGCTCGCCCGATGGCAGCTGGTGCAGAACTGAATGCCATTGTGACGCGTTATCGTATGGATTGGAGATTACGGGCGGCGACGGGTTGTTAGGGCCAATATCGGGAGGCCGGTTTTGATTTTCATCTAAAAGATGCGAGTCGATTTTAGCTACGGGAGCCGGCGCGTTGGTTGACTGTGCCAGCAGCCCGTTCCCGTTCCAAATAACATAATAAAAATCGTGTGATTCAGTGGAATCAAACAAAGCCTCGCCTTGCGGTGGCAAATGAAATTCGCGAGGCTGCTGATCGTCTGGCGGCGGGAAATCATCGGGCATCTGGTCCGGTGGCGGGCGATCAAACGGCGGCCTGCCTCTTCCCTGGTGCTGGTTGTGGAGGGCATCGGCAATCACGGCAAAACGCCTCTGCAATTCATTGTCGATGCGGCTCATTAACAAATTGCGTTGGAGTTGATACGCCGTGATACCCAGCGCCGCCAGCACGGCCACCAAAATCAGGCCGTACCAAATCTGCAAGCGCCACTTGATGGACTTGAAAATTTTCATTCGATGCAATAGCCGTGGCCGCGGCGCGTGGCGATGAATTCCGGGCCAAGTTTTTTACGGACGTTGGAGACATGGACGTCGAGCAAATTGGAAAATGTGTCGTCGTTCTCATCGAACAAATGCTCGTACAATTGCGTGCGCGTGACGACTTCACCGCGATGCAGCGCCAGAAATTGCACCAGCGCGTATTCGCGCGCGGTCAGCTCCATCAATTTGCCAGAGCGATAAATATTCCGCGCGGCGGTGTCAATTTTCACATCGCCGATTTCAATGATATTTGATGTTTTGTTGGCGCTGCGGCGAATCAACGCGCGCAACCGCGCAAACAGTTCCGGCAGGTCAAACGGTTTGACGACATAATCATCCGCCCCGCCGTCCAGGCCGCGCACGCGGTCACGCGACTGGTCACGGGCGGTGAGCATGAGCACCGGCGTTTTTTTGGTTTGGCGCAGGCGCTTGAGGGCTTCCCACCCATCCAATTTCGGCAGCATTACGTCCAGGACCACGGCGTCGTAATCGTAATTCTCGGCTTTATACAAACCATCCTCGCCGTTGTTGGCGGTGTCGACGGCATAGCCGTCCTCGCGCAGGGCCTGCGCCAGGCCGGAAAGCAAGTCCGGTTCGTCTTCGACAATTAAAATTCTCATTCGGGTCAGCCGCGTTTTAACAGAAATAAATCTTCCGCGCCAGCCGTGTGAATTATCGCCCGCGCAACCTTAAGGCAAGGTGAAGAAAAATTTTTCCAGCTTCACGTTCTCTTAAGTTTTCATTTTGTAAATTCGCCGCATGAAAATTCGCATCCATCCTGAAATGAAATTAAGCCATATATTTCATCGCATCACGATCGCGCGCATTATTTTAATGCTTGCGATACCCGTCCAGGCGCAGGATCCGCGCACGAATTGCTGGCTCACCACTTATGCCGGCCAGTACGCGCGCGTTTATACCAACAGCTCCATGCAAGCGTCCGGCAGCGCGCTGACGACCTGGGCCAACTCCAGCATGTCGCAGTCGCTGCCCGCTTACTGTGGCGTGCAGGAGGTCTATTCCTCATCGAACTGGGTCTATGTCCGCAGCACCGGGCTGGCCAGTTACACGATGGGGCCGTGGTATTTGGATTCTGCGCATACGCAACTGTTTCCCAATCTGCCGACGAACCAACAAAATCTGTATCGCTTTCCCCGCACGAACGGCGTGCCTACGACCAAAACCGAAAACGGCGGCGGGCAAATCGGTATTTTTGTGGACGGCGTGGCCATGTTCAACAGCTGGGATGCTTACACGTGGGACCCGTCAACAGAATCCGATACGCAAAATTACACCGGCTATTGGAATCGCGATGCTTACGTAAACGAAGGCGTCACGTTCGATGCCGGCTACGCGCACCAGCAAAACACGGGCACGTACCATTATCATGCCGACCCTATTGCACTGCGCTATTTGCTAGGCGACCATGTGGATTACAACGCCACGACGAAAACTTACAGTGAGGACACCAATACGCCTACCGAACATTCGCCTATTCTTGCATGGGTGGCGGACGGTGTGCCGCTCTACGGGCCTTACGGCTATTCGAATCCCACGAATGCAAGCAGCGGGATTCGCCGGATGGTGTCCGGTTATGTCATTCGCAATGGTGAAGATGGAACGAGCAACCTGACGGCGAATGGCCGTACGACGATTCCGCAATGGGCGGTGCGCCTCTACAACGTCAGTTCAAACCAGGCAGGTCCGGACGTCAGCAGCAGCTATCCGCTGGGGCGGTACATGGAAGACAATGATTATCTAGGCGACGATATTAATCCGAACACGGGAACGAATTATCAGCAGGGCGTGGATTTTGATTTGGACCAATACAACGGACGCTGGTGCGTCACGCCGGAATTTCCCAACGGCGTTTATGCTTATTTTGTCGCGATCAATTCCAATGGTGTTCCGGTGTTCCCTTATAATATTGGGCGTGGTTATTACGGCGATCCGGTCGGCGGCATGGTTTCCAGCATTTCGGAAACGGTGGCAACGAATTTTCTCGGCTACACCAATCTCGTTTCCACGCTGGACATGCCAGTCGTCAAAAATACCACGGTTACGTTGACGTGGAGCGCACTCGAAGGCGGCAGTTATGAAGTCCAATCAATAACAAATGTTACCAATCCTTCATGGACGACGATTGCCTCCGCGGTTTCACCCAATGAAATTGCCGGCAGTTACACCGATGTCGCGCCGGTCTCCGAAAAACTCTATCGCGTCGCGCGGACATCGGTCGCCGCCTACGACGGCGCGGGTGCGACGACGTTTACATCCGCATCTGATGCTCCCGGCGGCAGCGCGAATCCGGGCCAAACCGTCGCGGTGACCATCACTTTGCCGGACAGCCCGCCCTGGCCGCCGGCCAACGCGCCGATTACCAGTGTCACCATGACCAATCTGACCTCGCACACCAGCATCAGCGGCACCGGCATTTCCGATTCCACGCAGGGAACCGTTTCTGCCGGCTTTTCGATTCCTGCCAGCGCTCCCAGTGGCTCGCAAAATGTCGTGGTCGTGTTTACATCCGGGCCGACTTACACGCTCACTGGCGGCTTCACCATAAACTAAGATAAAAACTCTTTTTCCAGCAATTTCACACCCCCCAAAAAAGAAAGATAAAAAATGAAAACAACAATGAAAGCAACACTGGCGCTCATGGCGCTTGGCGTGGCTGCGCTCATAGCGCAGGCGCAGGACAATGACGGTCCACCGGACGGTGGCCCGCAGGACAACAACGGCCCGGGGCCGGGCATGCGTCGGCCGCCGCCGTTGCCGCTGCTTTTGGCGCTCGATACCAACCACGATGGCATTATTGATTCCAACGAAATCGCCAATGCCAGCGCGGAATTACTGACGCTGGATAAAAACCATGACGGGCAGTTGACGCCGGACGAGTATCTGCCGCCGCGGCCGCCAAATGCGGACAGCAACTTCCGCCCGCCTCCTTCGCCGCTGGTCGAGGCATTGGACGTGAACCATGACGGTATCATTGAGTCAAATGAGATTGCCAATGCCCCGGCGGAACTGCTCACGCTCGATAAGAATGGCGACGGCCAATTGACGCCCGATGAATACCGGCCGCACCGGCCGCATAGGCCGCCGCCCGGAGACGATGATTCACCCAACGACGGTCCTCCGGGGCCGCCGCCCGGCGGCGATGATGGCGGGCCGCCCGGTCCACCGCCGAACCAGTAGGATTCCGTTCGAGTGAATGGGAGCGGCGGATTGCTGCGTGGTCGGGTGTGAACCAGCCAATCCGCCGCTTTTTTTAATCGCCTAACCTCATGTTAAACTCATCGACCAGCCGCTCTGCGTTGGTTACTTGTTCTGGCGTCATTAAACTGGCCGTTTTATTGAGATTATCCCTGGCACCCGCAATGTCTTGGATAGAAGCCAGCTTGAACCATTTATAGGCTTGCACATAACTTTGGGTCACACCCCAGCCTGCGGCATAACAAGCACCCAGGTTGTTCTGAGCATCGGCATCATTTTGGTCAGCGGCTTTTTCAAGCCATTTCACGGCTTCGGAATCATTTTTCTCCACCCCCTGGCCATTGAGATAACAAACTCCCAGGTTGTATTGGGCCTGAGCATTGTTTTGGTCCGCAGCCTTGCGGTACCATTTTGCCGCTTCATTCTCGTTTTTGGCCAGGCCCTGGCCATTGTCATAGCAGATGGCCAGCCCCAATTCTGCGTCGGCGTTAGTTTGTTCGATGGCTTTGCGATACCATGCCAAACCCTCCGCCACGTTGGTGTCCACTCCCCGGCCATCAAGGTAACACGTGCCCAGGTTGTATTCGGCCTCGGCATGGTTTTGCGCGGCGGCCTTGCGATACCAGGTTACTGCTTCCACTTCATCTGTCGCCACGCCATCGCCATTGGCGTAACAGTTGCCGAGATCATTTTGCGCATCCGCATCATTCTGTTCGGCGGCTTTGCGGTACCATTCGAACGCCTCCTGCTTGTTTTGGGGCACACCCTGCCCATTATCATAGCAACAGCCCAGCTCGTATTGGGCCAATGCCAGTCCTTGTTCTGCGGCTTTGCGAATCCACTTAATCCCTTCCACATTATTTCGGTCGTTTAAGCAGGCCAGACCCAATAGAAGTTCGGCAGACGCATTCCCATTTTGCGCGTCGTCCACGAGTTTTTCGCCGGCGCTTTTGACAGGCGGCTTGACCAGGATTCTGATCGTGACGAGTGCAATGACAGCGATAACGAGCAGGGCGACTGGCACAAAGAGATATTTTAATCGCCGAGTTCCCATTTGTCTTAGTGTCGACTTATTTGATTCCCGGGTGTTCGTCTATTTTCGTTCGGAATTCCCGGCATGCTTTCGCCACATCCGGCGCGTTGAGAATGGCTGAAACAACGCAAATTCTCTCTGCGCCTGCGGCCAGAACATCGTCCATATTTGTTAAATTAATTCCGCCGATGGCGAACCATGGGACGTTAACATTCGCTGCAGCCCAGCGGACGTATTCAAGGGTGACGGGTTTGGCGGTTGGCTTTGTGCCGGTGGCGAAGACGGGTCCAATAGCAATATAATCTGCGTCT
>JASHZU010000388.1 GCA_030042375.1 Verrucomicrobiia bacterium | reverse complement strand
CCTGCTAAAGGCTATTAAAGGCTGCTCAAGGCTACTAAAGCAGTTTTTTAAAGAATTATTTTTTATGCCTCCCCGCCTGAAGCCTTTGGATTTTGGCATCCATCAACCATCAACGACGAACTACCAACCAGGCAAAACCAACCTATATAAAACTATGTCAAGCCATGTCAACTACCCCATGGGGGGCCTTATTTTATCCCATTCGCAAACGACTCCCGCCACGGTTCGTGCTGTTGGTAAAGCACCAATCGCTTTTGCATGCCCGCAATCGTTTCGGCTTTCATCCCCGCCGCGGTCGCCTCTTGGATGGCGTTGCTTACAATATTTTGCGCCTCATCAAATTGTCCGTTCTCCGCATATGCCATCCCCAGCGCGTCCTCCACGATCGGTTGCATCCCGCCGGTCAGGGCGCTGGCTTTTTGCGCCAGCGTCAGCGCCGTTGCACCGTTGCGGACTTCGTTATCGGGATCGGCCGAAAGCACGTGCGCCGTAAACGCCAATGTTTGAAAATTGTCCGGGTCCAATTGCAATGCCTGATTCAGTTTGTCGACGGCCTCGATGTCACGGCCTTGTTGCAACAGCACCTTGGCCCATTCCACCAACGGCGTCGGGTCGTTTGGAGCCAGCCGAATTGTTTCGGAAAATTCATTGGTTGCAGCCGCAAAATCTTTGTGCCCCGCCAGCGCAATGCCCAAATAAAAATGAGGCGACGGGCTGGTTGGATCGAGGCGCATGGCAGTATAGTACTCATTGGTGGCTTCGGCAAAGTGGCCAAGGCTTGCCAACGCCCCGCCCAATCCGTCATGCAAGTCCCGCCGATCCGGTTCCAATTCCACGGCTTGGCGATATTCCGGGAGCGCTTCGCCGGGTTTGCCCATGTAACTAAGCAGGTTGGCGATGTCGAAATGGACCAGGTAGGAGCCGGGTGCAAGTTGTTCGGCCTGGCGGTATTGCGCCATGGCTTCGACAGGCTTGCCCGCGAGTTCGAGCCCCGCGCCATAGTTGATCATGGCATCCGCGTTATCTTTCGTGATCTCGATGGCATGGCCAAAAAGCGCTACGTTATCGTGCCAGTATTGAAGTTGTTTTTCCGCGACCGCTGCCAATGCGCCAAGAATGAGTATGGCCGCCATCGGCAAAAGAAACTTTGGCAGCGGGAAACATCGCGAAATTTTCTGCGCGCCAAATGCAACCGCGACAAAAATGCCGATGGACGGAATGTACGTATAACGGTCAGCCATCGCCGCGTTGCCTACTTTGACCAATCCAATGACCGGGACGAGCGTTCCCAAAAACCAGAACCAGCCCACGGCCAAAAACGGGCTCCCCTTCCGTGCCAGCCATACGGCGATAGTGATGCCAACCAAAACCGCCAGCGAAGCGATAAATGTCCCGGGTGGTATATAATGCGGCATCGGATAAATCACTGCCATTCGCGTGGGCCAAAATATTTTCGACACGTATGCCGCCATCGTGACCGCTGCATTTTCGAGGCGATAAGGCAGCGGCACCTGTGCGAGCGACCTGACCGCGCCAGTATTTTGAGCAAAATAGGTGATGACCGACGAAACGATGGTCAGCGCAAAGAACGGAATTTTTTCCACAATCAACCCTTTGATATTGAGCGCGGAGAAACGCTGCAGTGGCCAATAATCGAGTAATAGCATCACAAACGGTAGCGTCACCACCATCGGCTTGGACATCAGCCCGCAGGCAAAAAAGAACAGCGCCAGCCAATATGAAAATGACAAACGACCTTTCTCCGTTGTCGCGTACCGCGTGTAGCACAGCAGCGCCAATAGCGCAAAAAAAGTGCTCAAAACGTCTTTGCGTTCAGACACCCAGGCAACCGATTCGACGTGCAGGGGATGCAGTGCAAACAACGCGGCTACGAACGCTGCCGGCCAGAGGGTATCGTCCGGGCGCGTGGTATCGTCGGTTTTCAAATCTGTCCTTTGGGGGGCCAATCGCAGCCACAACATGAACAGCAAAACAGTGTTAACAGAATGAAACAGGGCGTTAACGCAATGATGGCCCGAAGCGTTCAGACCAAACAATTGGCAATCCATCATGTGCGAAAGCCATGTCAGCGGGTGCCAATTGGCTGAATGAAAGGTGGTAAAGGCCCATCCGATTCCCGCCCACGTCAATCCTCCATTGACCATTTGGTTTCCGGTCACATAATCGCCATCGTCGTAAGTAATAAACCCATCGCCCGCGACTGGCAGATAAAGTGCCAGGGTGGCCAGCGCAAGCAGCAGGGCAATAAGAAGACGCGGACGAGACATCGCTTGATTTTATATCGTTTGGCATGCGAGGTCTTGGGAAAAATAAAGTCTAAAGTTTTTATGTAAAGTGCCGATACCAAAACGGTTTATTGTAATCTCAACGTGCAAATTCAGGCATCCGAAAGCATTAGCAAAGTTAGTTTGAAGGAAATCCAGGCTCAACTGGCGCGCAGTCCTTCCCTTCCCTCCCTCGGAAGCATCAATAAAGCGCTGCAAAATCTTCTGGTGATGGAACAGCGTTATACAGCGCAAATCGCGGAGATTATTCGCCGCGACCCCAGTCTCACCGCGCGATTGTTACGGCTGGTCAATTCCGTCTATTACGGCCTGACCACCCCCGTCAACAGCATTGAGGAGGCAGTCTTTTATTTGGGCGTCCGGGAAATCCGCCAGCTCGTCGTCGTGACACCGGTAATTGAAGATTTTCAGCGGTTGGCCAGGCAATGTGATTTTCCCTGGCGCGAGTTCTGGCAGCATTGCATTGGGACAGCGCTCCTCACGCGTGAAATTACCAGCGCGGTGCAGCCTCCCGGTGACGAGGCAGAATACGTGGCCGGGCTCGTACATGACATCGGCAAGCTCGTCATGGCCTGGGCCTTTCCCGATCATTTTACCGAAATCCATCGCCAGGCAGCCGAGAGCAAACGCGACCTGATTGAAATCGAAAATGAAATTCTGGGCATGGACCATGCCGAGTTGGGAGCGCTTTACCTGGAACGCCATCGGCTGCCGGAAACGATGGTTAAAACGGCCCGTTTTCATCACCAGCCTGAAAAGGCTGACAGCTTTGAACGCGTCGTGGCTTCGGCGCAAATCGCCGACCTGTTGCTTCGCAGTGAAAAAATCGGCATCAGCGGAAACTATGCTGAAGTCACGCGGGAACAATGCATGAACGCCTCCGGCTGGAAAGTGTTGCTGACTGATACGCAGGAAATGGAGCGGGCCATCGTGCAGGCCTCCTTATCGCACAAGCTCCAGGAGATTCCCCGCATGCTCGAAGGGCTGGTGTGATAATCCCCGGGCCATGATTCAGCTCATGCCCATAAAATAATCCACGCGATCGAAAGATTCACCGACGGCTTCCGCCATTTTTTTCCGCCTCTCCTCAGTTATTCCGAACGTCGTAACAATGGGGCCCGAGAGGTGGAGGTCATGGCGGTTCTGGTCCAGCGATGGCTTGGCCTGGTGCGCGATGCCATTGGCCACATGGATGATGGTTGAAACGAGCGGTTCCGGTTGCAGCACGGGGCGATGGTGGTTCGCGACGGCCTCGACGATGTTTTCCGGCAATCGCCAGCTCTGCAGTAACGCCGCGCCGACCTCGCCATGGTCTAGGCCGAGAACTTCTTTCTCCGCATCCGTCCCGGAAATCTGCTTGCGTTCAATTCGGTCGCGAATTTCAAAAATCTCTTCTTTGCTCAGCGTTTGGGCCAGGACCAGTTTCCCAATGTCGTGAAGCAGGCCTGCGGTAAACGCCACGTTGCTGCGGGCGTTGGCGTCCATTTCCGGGGAATGCTCCAGCACAATTTCCGCGGCCACGGCCGAGACAACCGAGTGCTGCCAGAGCTCGTTCATTTCCATGGTGTAAGTCAGCGACGATACCGCCATGATGCTGCCAAAGGCCAAGGTCATGACGATGTGAAGAATTTGCTGGTGGCCCAGCAAAAAAACCGCCTGGTCCACAGAGGAAACTTGCTCCGTCAGCCCCAGCGCGGGAGCATTGCAGGCGCGCAGCAATTTTGCCGTGAGCACATTGTCGTATTTGAGCACCCCCACAATTTCATCATTATCCGCGCCCGGTTTGTCCAGCAGACTGATTAACTTCAGCGCCGCGGGCGACACCGGCGGCAGATTTTTGACTTTTTGGACCAGTGCGATGGCGCTCATGATTAATAGGAACAGCCGCCTGCCAACTTCTATCGACATTCTATAGAAAATATGCAGGTTTGTTCAATCAAATTTTCTTCATCAATGGTAAAACATGGCTTAAGCCGGGGCCATTTTTTGCCGATTTAAAACTGTTGTATTGTGGCGCGACATGAAAAATTTTGAATCGGGCTCCGGCCCACTCTCAGAAGCGAAAATAGATGGTCAGCCTTTCCGCGCCATGCCTGTCGGCATCGCCACTTCCGCAAATCGCATCTTTACCCGCGTCAATCCACACCTGTGCGATATGGTTGGTTACAGCGCGGACGAACTGGTTGGCCAATCGGTGAAAGTTCTCTTCGCCACGGATGATGAATTTGAGCGGGTGGGTCGTGAGGTGTACGCGGATCTCCAGGCCCATGGGGCCGGAGTCATTGAGACCATCTTTCGCCATAAGAAAGGCGCGTTGCTGAATGTTTTACTGAGTTCCACCCAAATAAAGGCGGACAAAGAAACCACGGACGTCACGTTCAATATCATTGATATTACCCGGTCGCGCCGCATGGAGTCGGATTTGTTCTGGAAAAATCGCGAATTGTCCGCTTTGCACCGGCTTTCCGAAATCATGCTTTCCGGCCAGCCTGAGCAGGAAATTTTCGATGCCATCGCGGGTGAAATCGCCGGCATCACGGATTTCCCCATGGTCTCGATTGAACTGTGCGATTTCGACCGTGCCGTCATGGTCTATCGCGGGGCTTACGGTATTCCCCTGGCCGATATGCCCACGCCATTTGAAGTTCCCATGGACGTAACGCTTTCCGGCGAAGTGGCGCACACCGGCTCGGTATTAATCGAAACGGAAACGTTTAATCGCCGTGAATATGCCGCGCCGATTTTACGGCGATTGGGCGTGCAGACCTTCGTTTGCATCCCAATTAAAACCCGGAGCAAAGTCATCGGGACCTTAAGCCTGGCTCACGATAAAAAAATTCCGATTGAACCGCCCGTCATGGTGGCGGCCACGAGTCTGGCCAATTATTTGGCCACGCTGCTCGACCGGTTGCAGGCGCGCCACGACTTACACCGGGGAGAGGCCGAACTCGCCGCCGTCTATGACCGTGCGCCCAATGTCATGTGCCTTTTTGATGAACGGCTCGGCATCGTCCGCGCCAACCGCGCTGCGGCGGAACTGGCCGGCTGCCGCCAAACGGAATTGAACAGCGACCGCCTTTTCAACGCACTGCATCATCAAAAAATCCTGGATGGAAACGGCCAGGACCTCCGCGGCATTTTGGCTGAAACTCTCGTTTCGGGCAAAAGCCATCACCGGATCCGGATGGAACAGAATTTATCGGCCGTTCACGCACCGGAGAGCACCGCCGTGCATTTGCTGTCTACGGAACGTATTCAAACTGCCGGCGCCAATCGCGTCCTGATGTGTCTCGAAGACATCACGCCGAGTGTTCGCGCGGATGAACAGATCCGGTCGCAGGCGGCTTTGCTGGACATTTCTGGCGATGCCATCTTCGTGCGCAATTTTTCCAACCGCATCATTTATT
>JASHZU010000387.1 GCA_030042375.1 Verrucomicrobiia bacterium | reverse complement strand
GGCGGCCAATCCCACCAGCAATGCCGCAATCAATTCGTTGGGACCTAATACCGCGTGCGGTGTGACGGGAAACATCGGGCCGGCCCCCAGCAATGGCACGCGTAAAATGGAAGCGACCACTGATGCGACGGCTACAGGGATAAAGCTCCGCGGCTTCCATTCGAACAATAATAATTCTACCGCCAGCAGCACCGCGGCGATCGGCGTGGCAAATACTGCTGACATTCCGCTGGCGGCGCCGGCCACGAGCAATGTTTTGCGTTCCGCCGATGACAAATGAAAAAGCTGCGCGAACAGCGAGCCAAACGCGCCGCCGGTCATGATGATAGGACCTTCCGCCCCGAACGGACCGCCCGTGCCAATGGAAATTGCAGATGACAGCGGTTTTAAAATCGCCACTCGTGGATTAATCAGGCTGCGCCCCAAAAGGATGGCTTCGAGCGCCTCGGGAATGCCGTGCCCGCGGATTTTCTCCGAACCGAAGCGTGCCATTAGCCCGATAATCAACGCGCCGGCGACCGGCACCAGCAGGAGCCACCAGCCGAGGTGGTTCTGCTCCGGCAGCGAAGGCCGGGCGGAAAAACAATGAAAGAAGGAAAGGTTGGTAATGACGGCGATGAGCCAAAGCAGCGCCTTGGCCACGCACGCGCCAATCGCACCAATCGGAATCGCCAGCCCGGACAATACCAGCACCCGCCAATTCGTACGGAAATCGGCAAGCGAATCGGACGGCATTGACAATGATTTATTCGACATAAATTCGAGGTGCAATATTATATCGTGATACGATATTGTCAACTTTGAGTGGCGGCCACAGGAGAAATCGTGTTAGATATGCCCGTAATGGCCAAACCGGAAAAACTTCACAAAACCCAGTATGAAACCCTCGCGGCATTTCGCTACGCGCTCCGGCGGTTTATCCATTTCAGCGAGCAGGCTGCGGAAGCAGTCGGCCTCACGCCGCAGCAACACCAGGCGCTACTGGCCATTAAGGGGTTTCCCGGGCGCGATCGTGTTACCGTGGGCGAACTGGCCGAGCGACTGCAGCTTCGCCATCACAGCGTCGTGGGTTTAATCGACCGGATGGTGATGGAAAAACTCGTGGAGCGCGCACTTTCAGACCGGGACCGGCGGCGGGTGTTCATTCAATTGACCAGCCGCGGCGAAAAGAAATTGGAAAAGCTTTCCACCATCCATCGCCAGCAACTCCGGCGAATCGCGCCCGAAATCAGCCGCCTGCTCGAACGCCTCAACGCCGCTGGAGAATAAGACGGGAAGTTTACTCCGGCCGGGAGAAGAATTTTTGCGCACCTTCGGCGATCATGGCCGCGGCGTCGGCATTCGAAATCCGGTCGGTGTTGATCGCCAGGTCGTACAACAGCTCATTGTCCAGGCGGGCATGAAAATGCGCTTTCAGGTATTTTTTGCGTTTGCGGTCTTCCACCCCGACAAAGTTGGCAGCCGCTTCCGGTGCCAGGTCGCGCAGCTTTTGGACGCGCTCGATTCGCCTGGCCAGGGAGCCCGTCAGGCGCACGTGAAAGACATTTGGCAATTTCGCCGTGACAATGGTAGCGCCGTGCCCCACCAGGATGGCGTGGCCGGCCGTGGCCAGCCGCAACATCGTCTCTACCACCCGGGGCATCAGTACCCAGGAAGGAGGCCCGAGACCGAACAGATCATCCATTAATTCATCAAAAAAGAACCGTTTTTCTTCGGTGATTTTCTCCGCCAGCTTCTTCGGCCAGCGTTCTTGCAACAGGGCCTTTTCAATGATCTGCTGGTCAAAAACCTCCCACGTCCCTCCCGCCATGAGTTCTGTTTTCTGAAGGATTTGGGCTGCCTGCCCGGCAATTTCAGGTGCGCCAGCGCCGGTTTGGTGCGAGAAGGTTATCACCGGTTTCAGCCGCCGCGAATCTGCAACACTTACGGCTTCATTCCGGTCCCGGCGCTGACTCAAAATGTAGGCGCTGGATTTCTCCATGATCGTTTCGATATCCATAAGCCCTCAAAAATCAAATTATATCGTGTTACGATATTTGTCAAACAGGCGATATACCCGGAAAATCAATCTCGATGATGAAACAATCGCTTCCGGTTACGGTAAAGATACCAGAAAATCAATATGTTGCATGCGAGCACGAACAGCAGTCCAAGCTGGCGATGACTCAAAAATTCGCGCCCCGGATGATTAAATACCCGGCGATGCATCAGCTCATAAATTTCGATTGGAATGAAAAATGCCGACTCGCCGATGGCCAGCCAACTGGCCCATGGCGCGCGAAAAATCAGCCCCACTCCCTCGGTGAGCGAAAGCAGGCTGTAAAGAAATGTGCCGGTAGCCACCATGCGCATATTGGCAGGGGTGATTTGATCAATCAGGTCGCCAAGGTGGTTGAGAAAACGGCTTTCCGGGTCCAGGCGTAACACCAGGCGGTCGAACAGGCTTGAGAGATCAATGCCCGCCATTTTGTAAACGCCGAGTCCCAACAAAAGGCACAGGATGCCCTTGAACAATTTGTCGGCAATGATGAGATAAAGCGCCGGCGCGCGCGTCTTCACCGCGGCCATTTTTGCGCATTTGTCCTTCAACGGAACACTTGGCAAACCTTCCATGATTTTGCCGATTGGTTTGGCGCCCTCAGCCATAGTGTTACAAAATATCGCATTACGATATAAAATGCAACACACCTCTTGCCAGCAACGCAAAGGTGATTAAAAACCGTCTTAACGCGCTCCGTCTTTCTCCAAAAACCCCTTGAGGACGACAGCATGGTTTATCTCCATGCTTTTAGCAGCGAAGAGCAGTGTGACGTTGCCTTTTTGCACAGCCTTCCAAAGCGGTTGGCAGGCGGCCGAATTTTTCTTGAGTTCCAAACGATAGCGCTTGCGAAACTCCGTCCATTTGGCCGGGTCATGGTCAAACCACTTCCGCAATTCCGGGCTGGGTGCGACATCCTTCAACCAAACCACGGAAGCAAGCGCGCTTTTTTTGACGCCGCGCGGCCAAAGACGGTCCACGAGAAATCGAAGTCCATCGTCCGAAGACGGCTCCTCATAAACCCGCTTGATGTGGAACTTGTGTCCCCTGCTGTTCCCGGAGGCACCGGCGTTTTTGGTTTTGATCGTAACGCGCGGCATTCTGAAAATCGAAAGATGTCAGGCTGGACCGCCCGGAGGAGAGGCAGCAGCGAGAATGCCCTTGAGCCGACGTCCAATTTCATGGGCCAGCCCAATCATCTCCTGCGCCTCGGGCTCTTTGAGATGGCTGGAACAATTGAAACGCCATAATTGCAGCCATGCGCTAAAATGCTCCGCGTCGATGCCCAAATTGAGATGTTTCATCGGCATCTGGCCAGAATAGTTGGATGGCCCGCCCGTCAGTCGCGCCCAAAAGGAGGCAATCTTTTCCAAATGCGCCGGCCAATCCTCAATCTGTTTGTTGAAAATCGGGCCGATCAATTCGTGTTGCCGGACATCGGCATAAAAATGGCGCAGCAGGAAAGCCAGTCCCTCCCGTCCGCCGATTCGCTCATACAGACTTTGTTGTGCACTCACTCCATTCACAAAAAACAGAATATCACAAAAAAGCCCTTAAACGAATTTTTTCGGCTGCCCCAGCAGGGATGGATTCACCGTTTCGTCCTGCAATTCCTCCAATCGCTTGCCCGACGTCTCCTTGCCATTTACCAGCAAGGCAATTCCCGCGACCGATAGCAATACCGCCAGAGTAATCACCGGCACCGCGAGTCCTGAAAAGGCCGTCATCAGGCGCACGAACAAAAGCGAGCCGACGATTCCTCCCGCCTTGCTGCTGCCCGCCGCCACGCCGCCGCCACTGGCGCGGAGTTTGGTCGGATAAAGCTCCACGCTGTAGGGCGAGAGCATTGCGATCATTCCGCTCTGGCCAATCAGCAACAGCACGGTCAATACGCTGAACACAAATTGGCTGTCGCCCGGTTTGAAGGTAGCATAACTGGCCAGCACGGCCGCCGTGCCCAGGGCAAAGATTGCCATCATTTTTTTGCTGCTCCAAAAACCGTACAGCCAGGCCACAATCACGCAGCCCGGCAACGCAAACAACGCCGATTTCGCCAGCAGATAATTCGCCACCTTCGCGTCCAAGTGCAGATAATTCCGCATGATGGACGGCAGGCCGGTCAGAAA
>JASHZU010000386.1 GCA_030042375.1 Verrucomicrobiia bacterium | reverse complement strand
GACGATCGCTGGGTGGATTTTCGCGACCCAAGCCGGTTTATCAAACCGGGCCGGGAGATCGCTGAACGTTATCTGGACGAAATCAAGGCACTGGTATCCAGAAAGGCAGTAAAACATGAAACTACGTTGGAATCCATGGTCGCACTGGCCTGAAACTGACATCCGACGCTGGCAGGCGCAACGGTTGGGAGAATACCTGCGCACTACTGTTTTGCCGTTCTCGGCGCATTACCGAAACCTGTTCCTCGAACACAAACTGAACGTCGATTCAATCGACTCACTGGATGATCTGGAACGTCTCCCATTTACCACAAAAACCGACTTGCTCGGCACGACTGAAAACCCTCAGCGTTTCCGCGATTTTATCCTTGTGCCCGATGAAAAAATTTTATCCCACCGACCCGGCGTTATGGTTCAGGCCATTTTGCACGGCCGCGCGTCAGTACGCGAAAAATTTGAGGTGGAATTTCGTCCCATCTTTATGACTTTCACGACCGGGCGTTCTGCCGAACCGGTTCCTTTTTTATATTCGAAACACGACCTTGCTCGACTTGCCGTTGCGGGGCGCCGGGTCATGGAAGTCTGCGGCGCGCGCTGCGAGGACAAAATGCTGAACTCGTTTCCTTATGCGCCGCACCTGGCTTTCTGGCTGACACATTATGCCGGCGTGGCCTTTGGCTCGATGATGTTTAGTTCCGGTGGCGGCAAAGTCACGAGCACAAGCGACATGCTGCGGCTCATTCGGAAATTAAAGCCGGACGTTTTAATAGGCATTCCCACCTTCCTGTATCACGTCATGCACCAGGCCGTAGATGAAGGCCTGCGATGGGACAACCTCCGTTGCATTGTGCTGGGGGGCGAAAAGGTAAGCGACGGTTTGCGTCAAAAACTGCGCGATTTGGCGGGCGAACTCGGCGCCTCGCGAGAGCGCCTGGAAGTGCTGGCCACTTATGGTTTTACCGAAGCGAAAATGGCATGGGCCGAATGCCCCTTTGCCCAGAACGGGCTGTCTGCCGGTTATCATTTATATCCCGACCTAGGGATTATTGAAATCATCAATCCAAAAACGGGCGAAGTCGTGCCGAACGGCCAGCCTGGCGAAATCGTCTTCACCCAACTGGATGCCCGCGGCACCGTGGTGTTGCGCTATCGCACGGGCGATTTTACCGATGGCGGAATCACGACAGAGCCTTGCCCTTATTGTCACCGCACGATGCCGCGGCTGATCGGCAATATTTCACGCAGTTCTGAAATCCGGCAGATGAACCTCGATAAAATCAAGGGCACGCTTGTGGATTTCAATGAACTTGAACACGTGCTTGACGATGCCCCTCATGTCGGCGCCTGGCAGGTCGAATTGCGCAAAGTCAATGACGACCCGCACGAATTGGACGAAATTATTCTGCACGTGGAGAAAATCAATGGTGTAAATGAAGTCCAACTGAGCCGCGAATTAAGCGAACGCTGCTATCGCTATACCGATATCCACCCAAACCGGATCCTCTTTCACGACACCGCTGAGATGCAGCAGTTACAGGGTGTCGGCAAATTGCTGAAAGAACAAAAATTGGCAGATCACCGGCCTCAAGTGGCCGCAGAAACAACTACCACGTCACCATGAAAACCAATCGCCTTGTCATTGTGGATGGTGTCCGCACGCCCTTCTGTCGGGCGGGCACGGACCTAGCGCCGCTGGCGGCGGACGAGCTAGGCCGCATCGCGGTGAATGCCTTGTTGACTCGCACCGGGCTCGGGCCTGCACTGATTGACGAGGTCATCTTTGGTTGCGTGGCCCAGCCGGCAGACGCCGTGAATATCGCCCGCGTTATCGCCTTGCGTGCCGGCATCCCCAAATCCGTTCCTGCGGTCACCGTTTCACGAAATTGCGCGTCCGGTTGCGAAGCTCTGACCAGCGCGCAGGAAAAAATCAATGCCGGTCACGGATCTATATTTGTCGTTGGCGGTGTTGAAAGCATGTCGAATATTCCTCTCCTGTATAAATCCACCACGGCGCAAAAATTTAGCCGCTTCGCCCGCGCAAAATCGTTCGGCCAAAAAGCGCAGGCGTTTAGCGCATTTCGCCCCGGGGATTTCTCGCCGCGTATCGGTTTGCTCCTTGGCCTGACTGATCCTGTGTGCGGCCTGAATATGGGTGAAACCGCTGAGGTGTTGGCGCGTGAATTTGAGATTTCGCGTTCTGAGCAGGATGCTTTTGCGTTGCGTTCGCATCAACATGCTCTTGCTGCCCGTAGCAAACTTGCTGAAGAAATTTGCCCGGTTTTCCCCGGGCTCAATGGTCGAAAGGCCAATGGCCATCATCCGACTACGATTCTACAGGATAATGGGCCGCGTGAAAACCAGTCGCCCGATGCTCTTGCCAAACTTAAACCCGTTTTCGACGGTAAAACTGGCGATGTCACTGCCGGCAATTCCTCCCAGGTCACCGACGGTGCGGTGGCTCTCCTGGTAATGACCGAGGAACGCGCACTCGAGTTGGGTTTCAAACCGCTTGGTGTTCTGGTGGATTATGCTTATGCGGGTTGCGACCCGACGCGTATGGGTCTCGGACCATTATTCGCTATCTCCCAGGTTGAAGCGCAAACCGGTCTGACCGTTGCCGATGCCGATTTAATCGAACTGAACGAAGCTTTTGCCGCACAATCCATCGCAGTTATGAAAGGCGCGGCTTCGGAACAATTCGCGCGAAACTTTTTGCATCGCGACCGGCCATTAGGAGAAATCTCCGTAGAAAAACTTAACGTAAACGGCGGCGCAATTGCGCTTGGTCATCCGGTCGGTGCGACCGGTGCGCGGCTGGTATTAACCAGCTTGAAGGAATTGGAACGACGGCACGCGAAACGCGCCCTGGTTACCTTGTGCGTCGGTGGTGGACAAGGCGCAGCACTTTGGCTGGAACGGGTGTAGATTATGGAAGCTATGGCAAACATAGAGGAAAAGAGCGGGCGAACGCAGGAGTTCGTCCCGCAGGTTGTCCTGAGTGCCGGCAAGCCGCACAATCTTCGCCGCACCGTGCGGGAAGATGGGATTTGCGTGCTGACATTCGACCGGCCCGGTTCTGCGGCCAATATCTTTGACCATGCCACGTTGGAGGAATTGCGGCAGGAATTGGATTTCATTTTCAACGCGCCGGATATTAAGGGCCTTATCCTCATTAGTGCCAAACCGACCACTTTTATCGCCGGTGCAGATTTGCGGCGGATGACCGGAAGTACGCCCCTGGCCGAAATCAAAGAACTGCTGGCGTCCGGGCAGGAGCAAATCGATCGCTTAACGCATCTGTCCATCCCGACGGTAGCGGCCATTCATGGTGTCGCGGTCGGCGGCGGCTATGAAATTG
Source organism: Verrucomicrobiia bacterium (assembly GCA_030042375.1). The sequence goes on along the minus strand of JASHZU010000386.1, from coordinate 15 downwards.
CGCTGGCCTGCGACT
>JASHZU010000047.1 GCA_030042375.1 Verrucomicrobiia bacterium | reverse complement strand
GCCATGTGCAGCATGGCCGGTTACGCGGTCAGCCAGGTGCGGCCGGAGTTTGTCAGCGCCAGCCACGGCGCCCTGGCGGGCTCGGTCATTGGTTTCGGCTTCGGCGGGCTGCTCATTGCGATTGACGAAATGCTCAAGGGGTTTTCGCTCCGGGCCTTTTCCTCCATCACCTTCGGGCTTTTGTTGGGCATGTGCGTGGCGATGTTGATTGATAATTCGGGTTTGTTCCAAAACGCCGACGAGACCCAGCATTGGCTCATCCGCCTGGGACTTTTCCTGGGCTTCGGCTACATCGGCATCATCCTGGCGATGCGCAGCAACAAGGAAGATTTTTCGCTGATCATTCCTTATGTGCGCTTCCGGCCGCAAAACCAGCCGGACAGTTTAATCTTACTGGACACCAGCGTGGTTATTGACGGGCGCGTGGCCGATTTGATTGAAGCGCATTTCCTGGAGGGCCTGATTGTGGTGCCGCGTTTTGTGCTGAAAGAAATCCAACAGATTGCCGATTCGACCGACCCGATCAAACGCGCGCGCGGCCGGCGCGGGCTGGAAATGCTCAACCGCATCCAGCGCAACACCGAGGCAGAAGTGCGTATTCACGAAGGCGATTTTCCAGAGGAAAGGGAAGTGGACGCCAAGCTGATCCGCCTGGCGCGCAACTTAAACGCCAAGCTCTTCACTAATGATTATAACCTCGCCAAACTAGCCGAGCTTCAAAAGGTAAGCTATGTAAACCTTCATGAAGTTTCCAAGTGCCTCAAAGTCATTTTGCTGCCGGGAGAAATTTTGAGGCTGAAGATTGTGCGCGAAGGCAAGGACAAAGGGCAGGGGATCGGCTATATGCCGGACGGTACGATGGTGGTCGTCAACAACGGCCAGCCGCACATCGGCGAGCAGATTGAAGCGGAGGTCCAATCGCTGCTGCAAACGGGAGCCGGCATTATTGTCTTTGCCGACATGAAAGCACGGCTCGCCGCATAAGAGCTGTCTGCGATTTATTGCTGCGGATAAACCAGGATGCGGTCATGCACCACGACGACTAAATCATTTTTCCCGTCCCCGGTCACATCAGTGACAAGGGCTTCGCGAGGCTCGGGCAACGTATCGGCGGAATTGCGGAAGGTGTGTTCTTCAAAGACCTGCCAGCGTTCGATGGGGACCAGTTTGTGGTGTGAGTTGAAGCGAACGAGGTCCAGATAATTTTTGGCGGTTTCCAGAAACACCAGCTCTTTGCGCCCGTCGTTGTCGATGTCGCCCGCGGTGACGTCATTCAAATAGCCATCTTTGATAGGGGTTTCGTAGCCGTCCAGCGCGACAAAATTCCAGTTATCGCCCGAGAGCGGCATCCAGGCGACACTATTTTGGCCGAGAAAGGTGATGCTCTGGGCATCGGGCCCGCCGAGGTTGACGGCGCCAATGCTGTCAAAGTCTGAAACGGGAAGCGGGATATTTCGAATAACCTGCCAGACGCCGTTGGTATCGCGCTCGCACATGGTCAACTGCTGGTGTTCCGAGTCGAGCAGGAAAATGGAGGGGATGAGGTTCTTTCCGTTTTTGACGGCGACCGCGCCAACAATTTGCGAATCGCTGGACGCGCCGTTGATTTGGTCCTCCACGCGAAACGTCCAGGCCGGTCCGTTGGTGGTGCCTTCCTCTTTCTTTTCCTGTTCCAGCACAACCGCGCGAATGAAATTTTTTTGCGGCAGGAGCAACTCCTGTTTGCCGGTGCCATCAATATCAGCGGAGGCGAGCCAGGGCTGATCAATGGCGCCACCCGGAGCGTCCACGTCTTCTTCATCGAAGCTGCCGTCGCGTTTCTGCAGGAGCACTTTGATTTTTTCGTAAGGAATCAGGATGACCAAATCCGCGCGGCCATCCTGGTTGACGTCCTGGATCGCCATAGTAGTGGGATTGGATTTAAAATCTTCGGAAAGTTTTTGCGTTCGCGTTTTGCCATCGGCGGTTATAGTGACGAGGGAGCGGTCGCCGTCATTATCGACAATGATGCAGAGGGTGGGCCTAGCCTTGGGTTTGAGGGCGCCAATTGCCATGGCAATGGGTTTGCCATTGAGCGGGATAAGCGTCGGAAACGGAAGGCGGCCATTTCTGTCGAATTGAGTAATGCCAACGGCATTTTCGGTTTGGCTGAGGAGGAAAATGGAAGGATGTCCGCTGCCGTTCCAGTCGGCCGCGGCGATTTGGCTGACACCGGCGAGCGTGGGATAAATCGTCGGCGAGCCCAGCGAGCCGTCAGGTTGTTGCAGGTAGACGGAGAGTTGGCCGTTTTCGGGTTCAGCCACCAGCAAATCCTGGCGTCCATCGCCATTCACATCCGCCCAAAGCATCCCGCGCTGGGCGGCGTCGGTTTTGTTGAGCGGCAGGACTTGAAATTGCCCTTGGCGAAAGGCGCCGGACAAAACCTCTCCCGGTTTATTTACGAACTCGGAGACTTCCGCCCGCCCGGAATTTTCGGCGATGGTCACGACATAATTTTTGCTGCCGCCCGCTAATGTATCCGTGCAATAGGAACGGATGGCCTGGGATTTGAAATAAATTTCGGGGCCGAGCTGGCCGTCGGCTTTTTGCAGGCGGAAGCGGAAAGGCGTGGGACTGTCCCAATCCACTAGCAGTAAATCTTTTCTTCCATTGCCGGTCAAATCAGCAATCTGGACGGCTTTAGGCGTGCCCGAGTAGGGAATTTTCTGCGGCTCGGCCAGCGTGCCGTCGGAATTTTGCGCCCAGTAATAGAGATAACCGTTATCGCCAAGCAAAACCAGGCCTTCGCGCCCCGTGCCGCTCAAATCGCCTTCAGCCAGAGAATTGGCGTCCATGCTGCCATCGTCAATATGCCAGCGTATGGGGTCACTCCAGCCATTGGTGCCTTGGTTATAAATCACCTCAAGGTCCTTGCCGTCACCAAAAAAAGCAATGTCAGGCCGGCCATCGCCGTTCAAATCGGTGACCACCAGGGATGCCACGCGCTCATCTGTCGGGATAGAATCCATGCGAAAGCGAGCGTCGGGAGGAAGAGAGTTAATTCCCTCGTAGGTGGAATCGGAATTATCGGCGGTATCGGTGCGATTGGTTTTGCCGGTTTGGTTATAGAGGATGACAATTTTGGAGCGCAGGTTATCGGCCACAATTAAATCGTTGAGCCCATCGCCGGTCAGGTCGGCGGAGTGGAGCAAGCCGATTTCATCGTCAATGGGGAAAATCTCTGGGCCAGTGAAACTGACCACATTGGTGGTGGTTTCGCCACGGGCGAAAAGAGCAAATGAAAAAGCGGCAGCCGCCAGGACGGCGATAAATTTTATACGAAACATATATCCTTGTGACAATGCCTGTTGCAAAAGCGTTTGGCGATATTATTCGTTTTCGGGCCAAAGAGGATGTTGGATGTCTCAAACAGACAAGAACAAGGCCGAAAAGCTAATAATAAGAATTGAATATTTTTTGTTTGCCGGGCAAAATACATCTTATGACGACCTCTGTTTTTGAAGGGCCTGTTTACGTGGTGCAGGACAATATTGATACGGACCAGATTATCCCGGCGCAATACCTGGCGCTGGTGCCGACGATTCCCGACGAATACGAAAAGCTGGGTGGCCATGCGCTGGCCGGTTTGCCGGAATCGCTTTATCCGTCCCGCTTTGTCAAAGAAGGCCAGTTGGACAGTGAATATCCAATCGTCGTCGCAGGGAGAAATTTTGGCTGTGGCAGTTCGCGGGAACACGCGCCGATTGCTCTTGGCTCGGCGGGTTGCAAAGTGGTGCTGGCGGAGAGTTTTGCCCGGATTTTTTTCCGGAACTCCGTGGCCACGGGCGAGCTCTATCCATGTGAATTGACCCAACGGCTTTGTGACGTCCTGAAGACGGGGGACATTGTTCGGGTGGATTTGGACACGCAGACAGTGACGGTCAAAAAGACCGGGCAGGTCTTCAACTTCAAACCCTTGGGAGACGTTCGTCCGGTGGTGGACGCGGGCGGACTGTTCAATTACGCCCGGCAGAGCGGAATGATCACGAAATAGGTGGATGACGTTTGACAACGGGTGCCGGGCAGGTTACAACTCTGGCGACAACCTAAATCGCTGAAGCCGGCAGGCTTATCAGTGTGGACCCTGAAAACAGTTTTTTCACTTTTTGAAAGAATAATGTTTGACCGGTGAATAACTTTCCTGTAGACAGCAGGACTGCCGCATTTAATGCAAGTTTTCTTGCAGCGGGACACGTACAGCCATGTTGAATCCAAAATCGTTTCTGGCCATTGATTTCGGGGCGGGCAGCCTGAAGCTTGCCGAGTTTGATATCAACGAAGCTGGTGGATTGTCCCTGAGACATTTTGAGATTCGAGCTTTGGGAGTTGAAGGCTCGGGAGACACGACACGGGAGGCAACCATCCTCAAAGTCCTGAAGGAAGCGCTGACGGAGGGGGGATTTAAGGCAAAGAATGTCAATGTTTGCGCTCCGGGATTCCAGGTCTTTTCCAAATTTGTCAAGCTGCCGCCGGTAGACGCGAACAAGGTCACGCAAATCATCCAATACGAAGCGCAGCAAAATGTGCCCTTTCCCCTGGCAGAAGTGGTTTGGGATTACCAGATCATGGGTTCGAGCGGTGGCGGGGAATTGGAAGTGCTGTTGGTGGCCATCAAGTCCGATATCGTGGAAGGGCTGTTTCGCGTGGCGGACACGGTGAAGTTAAAATTGCAGTTGTGCGATGTGTCCCCGGCGGCGTTGTGCAACGCCTTCAAATATAATTATGGCGACCTGGAGGATTGCACGATGCTCCTGGACATCGGGGCCAAGACCAGCAACGTATTGTTTTTTGAAAAGGGCAAAGTTTTTTCGCGCAGCATCCCGCTCGGGGCTAACGCCATCACCCAGGATTTTGCGAACGAAGCGAAATTGAAGTTTGATATCGCTGAGCAGATTAAAATCAAGGAAGGTTTTGTGAGCCTGGGCGGCGCGTATGAGGAACCGGAGAATCCCAACCAGGCGGCCATTTCCAAGATCGCGCGTCAGTTCATGACGCGTTTGCACATCCAGGTGAATCAGACTTTGCAATTTTATCGCGGTCAGCAGGGTGGGTCGGCGCCGCAACGGCTGTTCCTGGCGGGCGGGGCGAGCATCATGCCTTACACGGCGCAATTTTTTGCTGAGAAACTCAATGTGCCGGTGGAATATTTCAATCCGTTCCGCAACGTGCAGATTGATCCGTCGGTGAATTTGGAAGCGCTGGCGCGAGTGGCGCATTCCCTGGCCGAAGTGGTGGGACTGGGACTGCGGAATCTGGCCAATTGCCCGGTGGAAATGAATTTGATGCCGGAGAGCACTTTGCGCTGGCGCAATTTCAATGAGAAGAAACCGTACCTGATGTGCACGGTGTTCGTTTTGGTGCTGGTCGGTTTTGCGGTGGGATTTTTGTTTCAGCAACTCGCCCAGCAAAAGGTAGCCGAACTTGCAAAAATCCAGCCGCAGCTTGATAGCGCGAATGCCCAGGTGCAGCAACTGCAAAGAGCACAGCACTCCTT
>JASHZU010000385.1 GCA_030042375.1 Verrucomicrobiia bacterium | reverse complement strand
TGGTATTATCACCGGATGCCGTGGCAGAGCCGGACGCCTGGAACGAGGAGGGGTCATCAACCAGTGATGAATTCACGGCGATGGTGGAGGAACCCGCCCCGGTAAAGAAAGTCCCGCCGGTAGTGCCGGTCAGGCTGTAACCGGTGCTGTAAATGGAATTGAATTGGGTGATGAGCGCTGAAGCCAGCGTATTGATGTTTTCTTGCAGCGGCACCACCGTGTCGTCGCGCGCGTCAATCTCACCTTGCATTGAGCCGCCGGTCAGCGTCAAGGGCGTGCCGCCGGAGGTTTCCACAAGCAGGTTGCCGGTTCCCGGGTCATAAGTCTGGAGTGTGTTCTCGACTTGGGATCCCGAAACCAGCGTTTGGCCATCGACACTAATATTCACCATGCCATTGGCCCCGGTGGTGGTGGTGATATTGGTGAGCTGCGCCAGGTTGCTCAAATCCTCCTGCTGTTCGTCAATCAAGTCATTGGCGTTGCCGCCGCCAAATTCCGCAGCAGAAATTTGCTGGTTCAAGGTAGCGATGCCGGAAAGCAACTGGTTCGCCGAATTGACGTCATCGCTCAGCGAGGTGTTCAAGGAGGATATTTGCTGCTCCAGCCCGGAATTGATTTGATTGAACCCGGAGGCCAGGTTCTGCGCATCACTGATTAATGTCTGCCGCGCGGGAATGGACGTGGGCGAAGTCGCGACGGTTTGCAGATCGTCAAAAAAGTTATTGATCAACGTGGACAAACCCGAACTGCTGGTCGTGCTGTCTCCGCTGGTACTGGAGGTCGAACTGGTACTGCTGAGAAATTCGTCCAAACTCGACTCGACGGTCTGCAAGGCACTCTGTTGCTCGTTCCAATAGCCGCTGACGCTTTGCTGGCCCTGGACCTGGGTGTTCAACAAGGCATCCACGGCTTGTTGGATGGACGCCACCTCGACGCCAGTGCCTTCGTTGCCCACGCCCGCCACGTCTATATCCGGCGCAGTCTCGACATCCACCGTCTGGCGCGTGTAACCGGCGGTGTTGACGTTGGACAGGTTTTGCCCCGCCGTCTGTATCTCAGTCATCTGTGTATCCAGTGACTCTTGCGCTAAATTTAATGTGGATAACAGTCCAATCATAAATTCATTTAGCAGACCTGTTCATAAATCGAACGTTGCGGCATCGGGTTGACCGGCAGCCGCCCGGTGCTGTCATAGGTTTTGGGGCTGGCGCCGCCGGGAAAAATCGAGTTGATGAGCTGTTGCATCAGTTCGACCGCATGACTCAACAGCAAATGATTTTGCCGCGCCTGCTGCTGGATACGGACCAACAGGGCATTATTTTCATGCACCAGCGCCTGCACCAGCGGGCGGTAATCCGCGGGCAACATCGGGATGATGACCGCAAAGCCGGCGTTGTCTTCCAATTGCAGCCGCCGCGCCACGTCGCAGCGGCGCTGCTCGCGTTCATGACGCACGGCGGCGATGATGTTTGCCTGGGCGTTAACTTCGGCAACATTTTGCAGGAGCGTTTGGGTCTGGCGCTGCACCACCGATTGCTGTTGGTGTTCCAGCATGGCAAGCATCTCGCCGTACTGCTTCAGTTCTTCGCGCAGGGCTTCAACGAGATTATGGATCAAATCATTCATGGATTTTTGGCGGAAATAGCATGGACATGTTGGATCGATAAGTTTTCCACGGGCGGGGCCGTGGTCTTTAGCGCGGCGTGGGCGGCATGGGCAGTATGCGCCGGGCGGGGGGTGAGCTGGTCCTCAAAAATTTTGGCGAAACCGAAAGAATCGGACTTGGACATGCTTTGCGCCAGTGCCTGCGTCATGTAATCCTGGTAAATGCCGGCGGCCGTGGAATCATCTGTGAACTCGGATTCGATGACCGGCTTTTGCGTTTCCGAAAGGATTTGTTGCAACATGATGGCTTCAAATTGCCGGCTGGCTTCATGGATTTTTTGTTGCTGCGTCAAATGCTTGTTGCCCGCCAAATCCTCGATGGGAATATCCGAGGTATCATCCGAGGTCTGAATGGGCGTTATCGTCATATCAACGTATTTCGAGGTCAGCCTGCAAAGCGCCAGCCTGTTTCATGGCCTGGAAAATCGACATCATGTCGCGCGGTGTCACGCCCAGCGAATTCAGCGCCATGGCCACTTTCTCTACGGTCGGCAATTCGGGCAGCGCGACCATGGAAGCCTTGTTTTCGGTTACCTGCGTAGTTGTTTGCTGGGTTACGACCGTTTTGCCGGTCGTGGCAAATGCCGACGGCTGCGAAACAATCGGCGAGGAAGCGATACTGATGGTGATATTGCCGCAGGCTACGGCACAGCTCGAGATGTGGATATTGGCTGTAGCCACGATAGTGCCGGTGCGTTCATTGATAATGACTCGCGCCGGCACGTCCGGCGTCATTTCCACGTCTTCCAAACGCGCGATAAAATCCACCAAATCATCCTGTGTTCCATCGGGCATGTGGACTTGGACCGAAGTGGCGTCCAATGCCCGTGCAGAGTTGGTGAAGACGTTGTTAATCGCATCAGCCATGATCGCCGCAGTAATGAAACTGGGATCGCGCAGCAGAAACTCCACGCTATTGTTGCAGACAATCGACGTCGGGATTTCTTGTTCTACAATGGCCCCGCCGACAATTTGGCCGACCGTCGGGAAATTTTTGGTCACTGAGGCCCCGCCGGTGCCTCCCGTGCCCAGCGAAAATCCTCCAACGGACACCGGTCCCTGGGCCACGGCATAGACCTTATTATCCGCGCCCATCAGTGGGGTCTGCAGCAAAACACCGCCCTGGAGCGACTTGGCATCGCCCATAGAAGAAACCTGCACATCAATGCGCGAGCCGGGTTTGGAAAACGCCGGGATGTCGGCGGTGACAATGACGACGGCGACGTTTTTTGCCGAAATCTGCGTTACGATCGATTGGATATTGATGCCGAAACGCTGGAGCATGTTGGCGATGGTTTGCTGCGTGTAGACGGGGTCTTTATCGCCGTCCCCGGCCAGGCCAACGACCAAGCCGAAACCGTTGAGCTGGTTATCGCGGGCACCGCTGACCGTGACCAAATCACCGATGCGCACATCATCGGCTCTGGCCGAAAACGTGAACGCCAGCACAAGGAAAACCGTGCACAGCATCGATACGGCGCAACGAAGCCTGGCGTTAGCCCTTGGCCAATATCGCTTTGTTCCAAAGCGCGGCGCAGGGTGCCGGGAACACTTGGGCTCAACCGGCAGCGCACAAACATGGTGTGCGTGACGCGAGCGCGGGTTCAGGTTTCGTGGCACCAATGGCATAATCAGAAGGGATTAATTTTGTCCCAGATCCGGACGAACCAGCCTTTATCCTGCCCATCAGAAACTGTGCCGCTACCGAGGACCTGGATAGTGGCATCCGCCACGTTATAACTAAAAACGGTGTTGTTGCTCTGCACGTCGTAGGGACGAACAACGCCGCGCAGGATAATGGTTTGGTGTTCCATGGCGAAGTCGGTGTCCCGTTTGCCCTCGACAACGAGGTTTCCATTGGGCAGCACATCAATAATTTCGACCGCAATTTGCGCGGCCATGGTTTGCGAATCACTGATGGTCCCGGTGCCATTATGAATAGCGTCGGAATTATAGGCCATCGCCGGCAACTGGCCGGCTTTGGTTAAAAGAGGCGTCGCCCCCGCAGGATAGAGAAAGGCAGTGATGGCCGCGGAGAGGCTCGATTTTCTCTCGGTTGCCGTGCTGTTGTTTTTATTTTCCGTGTTACTTTCCGAAACGGCGATGGTGATGATATCGCCGACGTGAAGGCTGCGCTTATCGGCAAAAATAGAGGTCGAAGCGTCGCCGTGCCAGAGCGACTGGCATTGGGCCGTCAGAGGCAGGGTTAAAAGCATCATGGCGGAAAGGGTTAATTTTTTCAGGAGAAATATTTTGGCATTCATAGTGATAATTGAATGGTCTGGTCATCCAGCACTTTGCCGGTCAAGTCATGAAGTGAAGAAGTATTGCGCACGTGAATCACCTGTCCCGGTGCGCCGTCCTCCAGTGCTTCCACTTTCATGGTGATGTTCAACGCACCGTCCTCCAAAATCGCATCGGCGATTTGCCCGCGATGAATGACCGTGCGCAGCCGCAAATCGCGCGCCAGCAGAATGGCATCAGCCGGAACTTCATTGGCCAGTTCCAGGGTCGCGTCACCGGAGGAAAAATCCGCCAGAGCTTCATGCGTGGTCAGCACGTCGCGGCGGTCGCGGATAAGATCGGCGTCCGCTACCAGTTCACCGCGCGCGAGGTCGCTGTGCGCCACCCAAACATCGCGCCAGACGCTCGCATGCATCGATATGTCCCAGGTACCGGCGGTTTCCATCGGTGTGCAAAGCTCAAAACGCGCGATAAACGACCGCGTCACCCCGGCCGTGGGCAATTCCAAAATTTTAACGGTGAGCGGTTCGTCCGGCACGACAGGCGCATCCCAATGCTCGGTGAAGGTCAATTCCAATTGGCCCCGGTCCTTTACATAATCCTGTTGGAGTGTTGAGGTAAGCAGGGTAGTGGCGTCAGCCTCAGTCAGCGTATGCGTGCGGCGCGTAATACTGACGCTGTCGGCCCCGGTCCAATTGGTCGTCACCAAATCCGGCGCCGCCACAGCCAAAAAGTCGTTGATTTGGGAAGGAGTCAGTTGGAGCGTCGTGCCCAGTTGCGGCGCATCGCAAAGGCGCACTTGCGGCAGCGGCTGGCTGGACTGGATAATCTGCTGGAGATAAACCCCATCGCTGGTCACTTCCGCTGACGGCGCCAGTTCCAGCGCCGCCGAATCCGCCGCGGCGCAAGAAACGAACAGGATGCTGAAACAAACAAAAACCAGCATCCTGTTCACTATGGACAAACCCCGGCGCCACTCTCCATACCGGGAAAAGAGAACCGCCACCGGCGCGTGCCGGCGGGCGAAGTAAAAGTTATGGCGGATAATCATTACCGCTCCAGATTATTGCTGTCCTGCATCATTTGGTCGGCAGCCTGCACGGCTTTTGAATTCACCTCGTAAGCGCGTTGCGCGAGGATGAGATTCACCATTTCCTGTACCACGCTGACGTTGGAAAGTTCCAGATAGCCCTGCTGCAATTCGCCCAAGCCATTTTGCGTGGGGTCGCCCAGTTGCGCGGTACCGGAAGCCTCAGTTTCCGTATAGAGATTTTGTCCAATGGCCTGCAAGCCGCCCGGATTGTTGAAATTGGCCAGTTGTATCTGTGAACTAGTTGTGCCGCTGGAGGTGGTATAAGTCACCGCACCGCTGGCGGAAATGGTGATATTGGTCGTCCCCTCGGGCACGGGTTCAAACCCGCCCTGGACGGGATATCCATCACTGGTCACAACACGGCCTTCGGCATCAGTCTTAAACGAGCCATCGCGCGTGTAGGCCAGCGTGCCGTCGGGCATTTGGACCTGGAAAAATCCTTGGCCCTGGATGGCGATGTCCAGGTTTCCGCC